>JBFIIN010000126.1:0-8813 GCA_041601225.1 Oceanococcus sp. | reverse complement strand
GCAGGCCGCCCTGGGCACCCGCCGGAAGCTGCCACAGACTGAGCTCGCGGTTGAGGCGCAAGCGGCCCAGCACGATGGGGTTGCGGTCGTCGCTGGAACCGACGGCCTGGCCTGTCAATTCCACGGTATTGATATCGTCGGCCAATTCGGATTCGGCGTGGAGCTTGAGTCCAATCGTCCCGGAATCGGCCCGCAACGCTTCAAAGATCAGCTGGTCGCGCAGCGGCGCCTTGTGCTCCAGGCGATTCAGCACAGCCTTGATGCGCGCGCGGTCGTGGGGCACCACGAAATCGAGAAAGGGTGCGCCGGCCAAGTCCTCGATGGCGCGCACGCCAAGCATGTGGGCCCAGGCATGGTTGGCTTCGATAATGATGCCCTGACTGATCCGGGCCGCCGGCAATCCAACATCATCGCGCAGGCGGTCAACCCGTGCCCGCAGCGCAAGATTCTCGGCTTCCAACTGGCGGATCCGGCGGCGGTCGCGTACGTCCAGCGCCAGTTCACGGCACACCACGGAGAGTTTCTCATCGTCCAGGCTGAGCTGGTCGTCATGGCTCAATTCGTCGATCACCAGGACGGCGCACTCAAACGGGCTGCGGTCGACCACCGACTGCGCACGGGCGCGCAATTGCGGCGGACACACGATCAAATCCCATGCGGACTGTCTGTCATCGAGCACCGGCAAAAGGCCGGCGTCCTGCCAGCCGACCTGAGCGGCAATTCCGGCGCCACGCAGGCGGCCCTCAAGGGCCGGGGCCATATTGGGCTCGGGCGAATAGGCAAGCAAGCGTATCGGGCTGGGCTGCATGAGGGATGCCGGAAACAGTACGTACCCGCTAACCGTACGGCGCGTGCGGTGAGAAAAAAGTCAATGTTTTCTGAGTCGAGGCGCGGCGGGACCGCGGTGAGGCAGTAAACTACGCGCCATGTTGGACAATACTGCCCATTCCGCCCGGCTCCGCTTCAGCAAGATGCACGGCATCGGCAACGATTTCGTGGTTTTCGATGCGGTTTCCCAACGCCTGGATCTGAGCGCCGATCAACTGCGATGTATCGCGGATCGGCGCTATGGCGTGGGCTGTGACCAGATCTTGCTCGTGGAACCGGCGCCCAACCCGCGGGTGGATTTTGGCTACCGCATTTTCAACGCCGATGGCTCCGAGGTCGGGCAGTGTGGCAACGGCGCGCGCTGTTTCGCGCGCTTTGTGCGCGCGCAGGGGCTCAGCGACAAGGATGTTTTGCGCGTGGCAACGGCGACCAGCGAGCTGGAGTTAACGCTGCTGCCCGATGGTCTGGTGGCCGTTAATTTTCCCGAACCCGAGTTCGCGCCGGCCCGAATACCGCTGCTGCGTGAGCTCGCCGCTGACTACGAGTTTGCGTGTGAGGGACAGCGCATCCGGCTGGCGGCCCTGAGTCTGGGTAATCCGCATGCCGTGATCGAAGTCGCTGAAGTCGATACCGCGCCGGTGGTCGCCTGGGGCGCAAGCTTGAGCACGCATCCGGATTTTCCCGCCGGGGCCAATATCGGCTTCATGCAGATTGTCGATTCCGGCCACATCCGCCTGCGCGTGTTCGAACGCGGTAGCGGCGAAACCCTGGCCTGTGGCAGTGGCGCTTGCGCGGCGATGGCCGCCGGACGGCAGGCCGGCCGTTTGCTGGACAAGGTCAAGGTGAGCTTGCCGGGTGGTGAATTGCATATTTCTTGGCCTGGACCGGGTTCTGCAATCTGCATGAGCGGTCCGGCTGAATGGGTTTTTGATGGGGAGTTGAGGTTATGACCAGACCGGAGCCTCTGCCGGTTCCACCGACTGCGGATGAAGAGCAGGAAATCATCGATTTTCTGACCAAGCACCCGGATTTTTTCAGTCGCCATGTGGATGTGTTGGCCGATTTGCCGGTGCGGCATGCCACCGGTCCCGCGGTCTCCCTGATAGAGCGGCAGGTGGGGGTGCTGCGGGATCGCAATACGCGTTTGCAGGAACGCCTGGATCTCCTGCTTGCAGCGGCACGGGACAATGAAAGCCGCGTGATCGCCGTCAATCATCTGGCTCGAAATCTCATCCAGGCGGATTCCTTGACCAGTGTCGTCGCGGGACTGACCGAAAGCCTGCACACTGATTTTGAAGTCGATGGGGTGTGTGTGGCTCTGTTTGGGCCGCTGCCACAGGTGGACGGTCCCCTGTGGTTGAGCCGCGCCGCCACGGAGCCGGTGCTGTCCGATTTTTTCCGACAGGGGCGGATCGAATGCGGGCCGCTGAGTGCTGATCTCAAGGCCTTGCTGTTCCCGCGGCATTCGGAGTTGCAGTCTGGGGCATTGGTGCCGTTGGATCGCATCAATCCGCTGGGCCTGCTGGCAATTGCCAGCACCGATTTCCAGCGCTTCACGCCGGACATGGGAGCGATGTTTCTGGAGCTGACGGCCAGCCTGGCAGCCGCGGCCCTGCACTTTCATTGGCCGAAGCCTGATGACGACCTGGCCCCTGATTGAGGATTGGTTGAGTTATCTGGCCGCCGAACGGCGATATTCGTCGCGCACGGTAGAGGCTTATGGCCGCGACGTGGCGGCCTTCGCTGCCTATAGTCCCGCCGGCGTTGATGAGATCGCCGAGGCACAAATTCGCGCCTGGCTGGCGACCCAGCATCGCCGGGGCGCCTCGCCCCGCACCTTGCAGCGACGCCTGGCCTCACTGCGCAGCTATTTCCGCTATCTGATTCGACGCGGGCGCGTGGGCGCCAATCCGGCAGCTTCGGTGCGTGCGCCCAAACAGGCGAAATTGCTCCCCCGCGCCCTGGATGTAGATGAGGTCAACGGATTTCTCGACGCCATGCCCCGAAACGGAGCTCTGGCCTGCCGTGACCGGGCTATGCTCGAGCTGTTTTACTCGTCGGGTCTGCGGCTGGCCGAACTGCGGGTCCTCGATCTGGGCGACTTGCCGGCCCGCGATGCCAGTTTGCGGGTGCGTGGCAAGGGCGGCAAGGAACGTGATGTGCCAGTGGGCCGCAAGGCCCGGCGCGCATTGGCGGACTGGCTACCCTGGCGTGAACAGCTCGCCCCGGCCGGCGAGCCGGCCTTGTTTGTCGCCAGATCCGGTGTGCGCCTGGGCATGCGGAGTATCCAGCAGCGGTTGGCGGTCTGGGCTCAGCGTCTTGGACTGCCGCAGCATCTGCATCCGCATATGCTGCGGCATTCCTTCGCCAGCCACATGCTGCAATCCAGCGGTGATTTGCGGGCCGTACAGGAACTGCTGGGGCATGCCAATATCGCCACGACCCAGATCTATACCCGGCTGGATTTCCAGCATTTGGCGGCTGTCTACGATGCCGCGCATCCCCGCGCGCGGCGCAAAACTTGAAGTCGGCCAATTTGCCCTCATCATAGCTAGGGCGGGCAGCTTGTCCGCGACCCATTTTTCGACGGATTTTAAGCGTGGAACAATTTCGCGGAACCACAATTCTGTGCGTGCGACGCCCGGATTGCGTGGCATTGGGCGGCGACGGTCAGGTGTCACTGGGTAATACGCGTATCAAGGGCAATGCGCGCAAGGTACGCCGGCTATATCAGGACAAGGTGCTGGCGGGGTTCGCGGGGGGGACCGCGGACGCTTTTACCCTGTTTGAACGTTTTGAAGGCAAGCTTGAAGCCCAGAGCGGAAACTTGGTCCGCGCTGCCGTGGAGATGGCCAAGGATTGGCGCACGGACCGGATGTTGCGGCGCCTGGAAGCTCTGCTCCTGGTCGCAGACACCGAAGCGACTCTGATGATCTCCGGTACCGGTGACGTGATGGAGCCGGAGTATCCGGTGATGGCCATTGGCAGCGGCGGGCCTTACGCCCAGGCTGCGGCACGCGCGCTGGAACAGCACACCGAACTAGGCGCACCTGAAGTTGTGCGTGAAGCCCTGGGCATTGCGGCCGATACCTGTATCTACACCAACCACAATCTCACCATCGAGACCCTGGAGCTTTCATGAGCGAAGTGCAGCCGCAGGAAGCGCCGATGATGACTCCGCGCGAAATTGTGCAGGAATTGGACAAGCACATCATCGGACAGTCGGAGGCCAAACGCGCGGTGGCCATTGCCCTGCGCAATCGCTGGCGACGGCAGCAGCTGGCCCCCGAACTGGCCGAGGAGGTCACGCCCAAGAATATCTTGATGATCGGGCCGACCGGCGTCGGCAAGACCGAGATCGCGCGCCGGCTGGCGCGTCTGGCGCGGGCGCCATTCATCAAGGTGGAGGCGACCAAGTTCACTGAAGTGGGTTATGTGGGGCGTGAAGTCGATTCCATTATCAAGGAGCTGGTGGACACAGCGGTCAAGCTGGTACGCGAGCGCGAAATGGACAAGGCGCGCCCACAGGCCGAGCTCGCCGCGGAGGAGCGTTTGCTGGACGCTTTGCTGCCCTCCGGCCGTCCAACGCCGGGTGTTGACGCTTCGGACGAGCCCTCCAAGACGCGGCAGATATTCCGCAAACGACTGCGCGAAGGCGATCTGGACGACAAGGATGTCGAACTCGAGACGGCGTCGCGCGTCGCGGGCGTCGAGATCATGGGGCCGCCAGGCATGGAGGAGATGACCAGCCAGATCCAGGGCCTGTTTCAGAATCTGGGCAACCAGAATCTCAGGCGTCGCAAGCTCAAGGTCAAGGATGCCTTCCTTCTGCTGCGTGACGAAGAAGCGGCGAGGCGCCTCGACGACGACAAGATTCGGGCCGCCGCGGTCACCGAGGTCGAGCAAAATGGGATCGTCTTCATCGACGAGCTGGACAAGGTCTGCAAACGGGGCGAGATGGTGGGCGCCGATGTCTCACGCGAAGGCGTGCAGCGCGATTTGCTGCCGCTGGTCGAAGGCTGCACGGTGCAGACCAAGTACGGTTTGGTCAAGACCGACCACATCCTGTTTATCGCCTCCGGTGCCTTCCATCTAGCCAAGCCTTCCGACCTGATTCCGGAGCTGCAGGGCCGCCTGCCGATTCGTGTTGAGCTCAGCGCCCTGTCGGCCACGGAGTTCGCACGGATTCTGACCGAGCCCGATTTTTCGCTGACAGCGCAGTACATGGCCCTGCTCGCCACCGAAGGTGTGAAGCTCAGTTTCGCGGACGACGGTGTGCAGCGCATCGCGGAACTGGCCAGCGAGGTCAATGCGCAGACCGAGAACATTGGCGCGCGGCGCCTGCATACGCTGATGGAGCGGTTGGTGGAGGACATATCCTTCCGCGGTCCCGATGCGGATGGCGAGACCGTTGCGATCGATGCGGCGTATGTCAATGAACGCCTGAGCGAGTTGGCGGGCGATGACGATTTGTCCCGCTATATTCTGTAGGAGTCGCTCACGCGCTATGCCCCCGTACCAGCTGCTATTGCGCGGCCGGCCGCAGTAACCTTCTGATGCGGCGGCATGTGCCCCCGCAGTCCAGCATGAGCCAGGGCCAGACCATGAGCACTCAGCCTCACAAACCCAGACAGATTCGGGTCCGTGCCCGTGGCGCGCAACTCGAGTTGCACTACGCCGACTCGCCAGCCACGGTGCTGAGCGCGGAGTTGCTGCGGGTATGCTCACCCTCGGCCGAAGTCCAGGGGCACGGCGGCGGCGAAGGCCGGCTGGTCGGCGGCAAACGCGACGTGACCATTGCCGCGGTCGAGCCGGTGGGCCGCTATGCGGTTCGGCTGCGGTTTTCCGATGGGCACGACACGGGTCTTTACAGCTGGGATCTGCTCCGGCAGTTCGTGCTGGACCATGAAGCCCGCTGGCAGCGCTATCAGCAGCGTCTCGCTGAAGCCGGGATGAGCCGGGATGCGGAGCAGAATGTGGTGCCCCTCAACGCCCTTCTGCGATCAAAGTAGCGCGGCGCTCGTGGCGATGTCACCATTGCGCGACTATGACGGATAAAACCACACATTTCGGTTACCAGGATGTCGCCTGGGACGAAAAAGCCGGCAAGGTTGCGGAAGTATTTGACTCGGTCGCTGGCAGCTACGATGTCATGAACGACCTGATGTCGCTTGGCATCCACCGCATGTGGAAGCGCTTCACGATTGATCTGGCGGCGCTGCGCCCCGGGGAGAGGGTGCTGGATGTGGCGGCGGGCACGGGTGATTTGGCGCTGGCGGCCGCCCGCTGCGTTGGCGCGCAGGGGCGGGTGATCATGTCGGACTACAACGGATCCATGTTGCGCGCCGGGCGTGACAAGCTGATCGATGCAGGACGGTTGCAGGGGCTGGACTTCGTTCAGGCCGATGCCGAGCAACTGCCGTTCGCCGATCAGGCCTTCGACTGCGTGACCATCGGTTTTGGCTTGCGCAATGTGCGCGACAAGCAGCTGGCCCTGGAGGCCATGAATCGGGTGCTCAAACCCGGTGGGCGTTTGCTGGTCCTGGAGTTTTCTACGCCGCGCAATCCACTGCTGTCGCGCCTTTACGACGGCTATTCCTTTGGAGTCTTGCCCCGGCTCGGTGAACTTGTGGCCAAGGATGGCGACAGTTATCGGTATCTGGCCGAATCGATCCGCAAGCATCCCGATCAGGACAGTCTTAAAACCATGTTCGAGCAGGCCGGCTTTGTGCGGGCCCAGTATTTCAATCTGACGGGCGGTATTGTGGCCGTGCATCGCGGATATAAGGCTTGAAGGCGCTGGATCTGGCGCTGCCGCCGCTGGAAATTGTGCTCAATCGCTATCTGGGCAGCGATCCCGAATCTTTGGCCCGAATGGCGGCGTTGGCGCCGCGGAATCTGAATGTGGAGCTGGTCGATCTGGCCTGGAGTTTCTGCATCCAGCCGGTAATGCATGGGGTGCAGCTGTGCGCGCCAGATTCCGGGGCCAGCGCCCAGGTGAGCACTTCGCTTACGGCTCTGGGTCGACTGATGGCCGGTGAGGACGCGCGTGGTCTGGGCGGGCGTATGCGCGTAACGGGCGACGTCGAGTTTGCCGAATTGCTGTTTCAGATTCTGCGCGGGACCGCATTCGATCTCGAGGCTGAGCTGGAAAAGTTGCTCGGTCCCGTCGCGGCGGTGCGGGTGGGGCAGGGCCTGCGTGAATTGCTCACATTTGGGCGGCGCGCGGCGGCTGGCCTGTTTGACGATGGCGCCCGCTATTTGCGCGACGAATCCGGTGCCCTGCCGGCCGCCGTCGAGGTTGAGGAGTGGATGGACGCGGTGGATGAGCTCCGCAGCGGCGTGGACCGTCTGGAGGCCCGGCTGCATCGCGTGCGGGCCGTGGTCGAGTCCTGATGGGGCAACTGCGACAATTGGGTCGCCTGTGGCAGATTCAGCGCGTTGCAAGGCGCTATGGGCTGGATCAATTCCTGGGTCGGCGTCCCGGCAAGACCTTCAGTGAGCCGGCCGGGCTGCGCCTGCGCCAGGCACTGGAGGAAATGGGTCCGGTTTTCGTGAAATTTGGCCAGGCCCTGTCGACCCGACCCGACGTATTGCCGACTGAAATCGCTCGCGAACTGGCTAAGCTGCAGGATGCGGTGCCGCCGTTCCCGGGGTCCCAAGCCCGCGCCATGGTGGAACAGGCGCTGGGTGGCAATCTTTGGGAGCATTTCAGCGAATTCGAGTCCCAGCCGCTGGCCTCTGCCTCGGTGGCGCAGGTGCATGCGGCACGCCTGAGATCCGCCACTCCCGACGTGCCTGGACAGGAAGTGGTCGTCAAAGTCCTGCGTCCTGATATCGCTGTGCAGGTGCGGCGGGATATCGACCTGCTCCATGCCATAGCGCACTGGTTGGAACGCTACTGGCAGCACGGTAAGCGACTGCGCATACGCGAAATCGTCGAGGAATATGAAACGATCATATTTGACGAATTGGACCTGATCCGCGAGGCGGCCAATGCCAGTCAGCTGCGCCGCAACTGGCTGGGCTCGGAGTTGATCTACCACCCGGTGGTGTTCTGGGATCAAACCCGCGACAACGTACTGGTGCTGGAGCGCCTGCATGGCATTCCGATCGACGAGGTAGCGCAATTGCGCGCGCGGGGCGTCAACTTCCGCGTGCTGGCGGAACGTGGTGTGGAAATCTTCTTCAAGCAGGTGTTTCGCGACAACTTCTTTCATGCCGACATGCATCCGGGCAACATTTTTGTCGACACGAGCCAGCCCGAGCAACCACGCTATCTGGCGCTGGATTTCGGCATCGTCGGCACCCTGGAGCCGTCAGATCAGCGTTATTTGGCGGAGAATTTTCTGGCTTTTTTCAGTCGTGATTATCGCCGCGTCGCCGAACTGCATGTGGAGTCCGGGTGGGTGCCACCAGGAACCCGGGTAGATGAGTTCGAGGCCTCGATTCGCAGTGTCTGTGAGCCCATATTCAACAAGCCGCTCAAGGACATCTCTTTCGGCATGTTTCTCCTGCGCCTGTTCCAGACGGCACGGCGTTTCGACATGGTGGTGCAGCCGCAACTGGTGCTGCTGCAGAAGACCCTGCTGAATGTTGAGGGCCTGGGTCGCCAGCTTTATCCCGAACTCGACCTGTGGGATACCGCCAAGCCGATCATGGAAGAATGGATGCGGCGTCGCTTGCATCCCGCGACCGGGCTGAAGTCCTTGCGCGACCAGTTGCCGCTCATTGCCGAAGCCCTGCCCGGCCTGCTGCAGCGGGCAACCCGCGACTGGCCACCGGAGCAACTGCGCCGGCAGAGCGACGAACTGCGGCTGCTGCGTCAGGATTTTGCGCGGGCCGCGCGGCGCTCGCGATGGTCAACACTGGGCGCGGCCTGCGTGGTGGCCGCGGCGGTGGTGCAGGGGCTGGACGGCTATGCGCCGCAGATGATCGCGGACATGCCCCTGGCAACCTGGGTCTTCGCGGGTTTGGCCGGGCTG
>JBFIIN010000125.1:0-8813 GCA_041601225.1 Oceanococcus sp. | reverse complement strand
GCTCGCGGACATAGTCCAGGGTACGGCCCAATGCGCCTTCGGCGTGCGCCACCGCGCCCACGGCCAGAGCCAGGCGCTCGCGTGGCAATTCGTCAATCAGGTGGCCGAATCCACCACCGGCCGCGCCCAATATGGCACTGGCCGGCAACTGCACATCCTTGAAGAACAGCTCGGAGGTATCGCCGCTGTGCTGGCCAATCTTTTCCAGATTGCGGCCACGCTCAAAGCCTGGCGCATCGCCATCGACCAGGAATAAAGTAGTCCCGCGCGCGCCGGCATGGGGGTCGGTCTTGGTGAAAGTCACCACTACGCCTGCATTCTGGCCGTTGGTGATAAAGGTTTTGGAGCCATTGATGCGATAACCGCCCTGCCCGTCCGGCAAGGCATTGGTGCGGATGCCCTGCAAATCCGAACCGGCGCCGGGCTCGGTCATCGCGATGGCGCCTATGCACTCACCGCTGGCCAGCTTGGGCAAATACTTCTGTTTTTGCTCTTCCGTACCCAGATGCAGGATATAGGGTGCAACGATGTCGGAATGCACGGCCAGCGAGCCCGATAAAGACATAAAGCCGCGCCGGGCGAACTCCTCACCCACCACCATGGAATACTGGAAAGGCGCGCCGATGCCGCCATATTCTTCGGGCAGGTCCACGCACAGCAGGCCCATCTCGCCCATCTTCTGATAGAAGGCTTGGGGCACGATGCCCTCGCGTTCCCACTGGGCGTAATGCGGTTCGGCTTCCTCATCCAGGAAGCGGCAAACGGTGTCACGAAACAGTTCCAACTCGGCGGCGTCGATCATCTGGCTCGGTGTTCAGCAAAATAAGGGGACCAAAGTATCGCCCATTTTCCGACCCGCTTGCCGGCCGGCCCCAGCGGATCGTGGCAAACTACGCGCCCTATTCCATTTGCTGGCAATCAGCGATGACCCTTTTCAATTGGTGGAGAAAACGCATGAGTAAGGCCTCGGCCCGTCACATCCTGGTAGACAGCGAAGAGCAGTGCCAGAACCTCAAAGATCAGATCGCTGAAGGCGCCGAATTCGCGGAACTGGCCAAAACCCATTCCAGCTGCCCGTCTGGCGCAAAAGGTGGCGATCTGGGCGAATTCAGCCCCGGCATGATGGTCAAGGAATTCGATGAGGTGGTGTTCAGCGCACCCGTGAATACCGTGCAGGGTCCGGTCAAGACCCAGTTCGGTTTCCATCTGCTGGAAGTCACCAGCCGCACGGACTAATTCTGCACAATGAGCGAACAACGGCTGGACAACATCGAGTCCAAGCTCGCCCACCTCGAGCACGCACTGCAGCAGCTCGACGATTCCGTGTTCCAGCAATCCAGACAGATTGATGGCCTGCAGCGGAGCTGTCGCGAGCTCACCGAGCGTTTGCGCGAGCTGGCCAGCAAGAAAGATGAGGGCGGCGGCGCACATGACGAGCCGCCACCACACTATTAGGGCCGGTCGCGGCCGCTGAATTTGATCCGGGGGGATCTATGGCATATCTCAAGGCATTCGCGGCGGGTTTTTTGGCCACGCTGCTCTTTCATCAGGGCGTGCTGGCCCTGCTGCATCTGGCCGGCCCCGCGCCTGCGCCCTTCAACATGACGCCGGTGGGGCCGCTGGGCATTCCCGCGGTGCTATCGCTGGCCTTCTGGGGCGGCGTCTGGGGCCCGCCTATCTGGTGGCTGATTTCCCGCCTGCAGGGCGGCCGTTACTGGCTGCGCGCCATTGTGGCCGGTGCACTGGGCCCCTCCAGTGTGGCTTTGTTCATCGTGTTCCCCTTGAAAGGCATGGCCTTCGCGGCCGGCTGGGACCCCAAGATCATCATCGGTGCCTTGTTGTTGAACGGCGCCTGGGGTCTGGGCGTCGCGCTGTTCATGCGCGGGCTGCATAGACCTACGGGCGAGGCGCAGGCATGAGCCAGACCCCGGCGTTGCCGCAACTTACCGTCAAAGCCATCGTGCTCGGCGCACTGCTGTCCATGGTGCTGGCCGGAGCCAATGCCTATCTCGGCCTGTTCGCCGGACTGACGGTTTCCGCTTCAATTCCCGCGGCCGTGATTTCCATGGCCGTGCTCAAGCTGTTCAAGAATTCGAACATCCTGGAAAACAATATCGTGCAGACCGCGGCATCGGCTGGCGAGTCGCTGGCGGCCGGGGTCATCTTCACCATGCCGGCGCTGATCATACTGGGCCACTGGAATGTCTTCGATTACTGGTGGGTCTCGGCCATCGCGGGTCTGGGAGGCCTGTTGGGCGTGCTGTTCACCATCCCGCTGCGGCGTTCGCTCATCGTTGAACAGCAACTGGCCTTCCCCGAAGGTGTGGCCACGGCCGAAGTGCTGAAAGTCGGCGATGAAGGCGGCAGCGGCGTGAAGTATCTGGCCTGGTCGGCCGTAATCGGCGGGATCGTCAAATTCTGCGAAACCGGCTTTCGGCTGTGGCCAGGCTCGGTGTCGGCCAGCAGCTGGGTGGGCTCAAATTCCATTGCCTATGTGGGCACGAATCTGTCGCCGGCCTTGCTGTCGGTGGGCTATATCGTCGGCCTGAACATTGCTGTACTGGTGTTTCTGGGCGGTGCCATCTCCTGGTATGTGGCGATTCCCATCTATGCCTCACTCTATGCCGCGGCCGATCCGGCCATCGCGCCGATGCTGGCTTCTGGCGCAAGCGCCGAAGATGTGGCCTGGCAGATCTGGACCTCGAAGATTCGTTACCTGGGCGTGGGCGCCATGCTGATCGGCGGCATCTGGGCGCTGATTTCCATGCGCGGTTCCTTGTTGTCCGGGATCAGCGGTGGTCTGAAATCCTATGGCCGCGCGGACCTGGCGGAAACCGAGCGCGACGCGCCCATGCGCGCCGTGCTGATCGGCATCGCCCTGTTCGTGCTGCCCCTCTTTGTGCTTTATCAATCCGTGGTGGACAGCCTGGGCATTGGCCTGGTCATGGCCCTGATCATGGTGGTGGCCGGTTTCCTGTTCTCATCGGTGGCGGCCTATATGGCCGGACTGGTGGGCTCCTCCAACAACCCGATTTCCGGCATCACCATTGCGACCATCTTGTTCGCCTCCTTGACCCTGCTTGTGTTGTTGGGCCCCGGCGCGGACATCGGCCCGTCGGCAGCCATCCTGGTCGGCGCCGTGGTCTGCTGCGCAGCCGCCATTGGCGGTGACAATATGCAGGATCTCAAGGCCGGCTATATCGTTGGCGCCACGCCCTGGAAGCAGCAGATCATGCAGGGCGTCGGCGTGGTCAGTGCAGTGCTGGTCATGGCCCCGATTCTGAATCTGCTGCTCAAGGCCTATGGCATAGGCGCACCGACCGCCGAGCATCCAGACGCCCTGCTGGCCCCGCAAGCCACTCTGATGGCCTCGGTGGCCCAGGGCGTATTTGGCGGCGGCCTGCCCTGGGGCATGGTCTGGACGGGCGTGGGTATCGGCGCACTTGTCATCATTTGCGATGAGATACTCAAAGCCCGCAAGGCGGCGTTTCGCGCCCCGGTCCTGGCGGTCGCGGTCGGCATCTATCTGCCGCTGGAGCTGGCCGTACCGATTTTCGCAGGCGGCCTGATTGCCCATCTCGCGCAAAAACTCAACCGCAATGCGAAAGATCGGGATACCCGGATGCGCCACGGCATGCTGTTTGCCGCGGGCCTGATCACCGGCGAGGCCTTGATCGGGATATTCATGGCCATCCCCATCGTGCTCAGCGGCGACGGCCAGGTGTTCGCCTTAGCCGAAGCCTGGCAATTGGGCGGCTGGCTGGGTTTGTTGATCGTGGGCGGGGTGGCGGTGGCCATGCTGCGGGTCTCAACGGCGCAAAGCCGCCCAGCTTAGCCGGCGCCAGGGCCAGGCCAGCACCGGGAAAAAGCCAATCATCGCGGCGGCGAAACACCACTCGATGACGTTTTCCCAATAATCCTTGTCGGCGGCCCAGGCGGTCGCCGGCAAGCTCAGCAGGCCCAGGGCAAATTGCAAGCCGACCAGAACTCCGAGCAGCCGGGCCAGGCCCGCCCCGGCCCGGTCACCCAAGGCTATGACCAGCAGCAGCTGGGCGAGAAAGCCGGCAGAGAAGTACAGCGTTGCGCCCGTGCGGCGCAAGCCCGCCGAGAGCGCGCCATCGACCCCCAGAAAACAGCTGTACAGGGCCAGGCACAAGGCGCTGAGCAGGCCCAGGGCCCATATGCTGCGACGGTACTGAACAAGGCCGAGCACCCGCTGGAGCCAGGCCGCGACCGCCCACCAGAACAAAGCCAGCATGACTGCCGACGGCAGCATCAAGGCCTTGAAGAGAAAAAAGGCCGAACCATGGCGCCCCGTTCGGCTAATCGAAGTGCAACCCTCAACAAAGGGATTGCAATCCAGCACATGACCCTGGGTCACGGATACGTACCAACTGAGCATCACCGCCAGCGCCGGCCCCAGCCCGGCCATCAGCGCGAGCAGCCACAGCGGCATCAGCCGCGCCCGCAATTTTGCCCCCAGACTGCGCCCATGCTCACCTCGTCACTGCGCCCCGCTGCAAGCTATGATCTCACCCCCGCAATGCAGCTTGGCAACGCCCATGTCCGCTTCAGGCTCCAAAAAAGTCATCTACGCCGCCCTGGCCGGCAACGGTTTGATCGCCATCACCAAATTCGGCGCCGGCTCGATAACCGGTTCCGCCGCGATGATCTCCGAGGGTATACATTCCCTGGTGGATACCGGCAATCAGGGCCTGCTCTTATACGGCCTGCACCGCGCCAAAAAGCCGGCGGATGCCCAGTTTCCCTTTGGTCACGGCAAAGAGGTGTACTTCTGGAGCTTCGTGGTCGCGATCCTGATCTTCGCGGTCGGCGCGGGTCTGGCGATCTACGAGGGCATACACCACATCCGCCACCCGGAGCCATCGACCAACCTCATCGTCGCCTATGTGGTGCTGGGGGCCGCCATGATCTTCGAAGGCTTTGCCTGGACCTACGCGTTTCTGGAATTCAGGCGCAGCAAGGGGCGCCGCAGCTATTTGCGGGCCGTTCAGGAGGGTAAGGACCCCACCCTGTTCGTGGTGCTGTTTGAAGATTCCGCCGCCATGCTGGGCCTGATCGTGGCCATGGCCGGCATCGCGCTGGGCCAATGGACCGGCAATCCCGTGTGGGACGGCGTGGCCTCGGTAATGATCGGCCTGATCCTGGCCGGCACCGCGATCTGGCTGGCCTACGAAACCAAAAGCTTGTTGATCGGCGAAGCCGCCGAACCGCAAGTGGTCGCAGGCATACGCAAGATCGCCGACGCCCATCCGGAAGTCGAAAGCATCAATGACTGCCTGACCCTGCATATGGGCCCGGATTTCATCCTGCTGAACCTGTCCGTGGACTTTCGCGACAGCCTCAGCGCCGGCGCCGTGGAACGTACCATCGCCGCACTGACCCGCACCATCAAGGCCGAATTCCCGCGCGTGAAGCGGGTGTTTATCGAGGCCGAGGCGGCGCCAGCCCCCACTTAGGCGTTGGTCGCCCCGAAGCGTTGGGCGACCCGCCCCATGCTCAGGGCCTGCACCAGGATGCTGAAGATAACCACCGCGTAAGTCGCCATCAAGACCGCCTCGCGCCCCGGAAAGGGTGGCAGCGACAAGGCCAGCGCAATGGAAATCCCTCCGCGCAGACCGCCCCAGGTCATCAGCTTGATCACATGTGGGCTGAAACTGCGCACCCGGCGCAGCAGCGAGATCGGCAAGCCCACACTGACAAAACGCGCAGCCAGCACCAGGGGAATCGCCAATAAAGCGGGCAGCAACAGCTGGACCGGCGCACCAGTCAAGACCAGGACCTCCAGGCCAATCAGACCGAACAACAGCAGATTCAGCAGCTCGTCAGTCAGATCCCAGAACGACAGCAAATGCTCACGGGTGCGCTCGGACATCGCCAGGCGCCGCCCGCGATTGCCGATCATCAGACCCATCACCACCACGGCAATGGGCGCCGAGGTGTGAATATGCTCAGCCAGGGCATAACCGCCGGTGGTCATGGCCAGGGTGATCAAAATTTCCACCGCGTAGCTGTCTATGGCGCGCAGCATCGAGAAGCCGACATAACCCAGAACCAAGCCGACTATGAGACCACCGACCACCTCCTTTATGAGCAAGGTCGCAACTGGCGTAAAGGCAAAATCGGAATCGCCGCCCGCCAGGCCAAGCAGGGTCAAAAATACAACGACACCCACGCCATCATTGAACAGGCTTTCCCCGGCGATTTTGGTTTCCAGGGTCTTGGCGACACCGGCCTTCTTGAGTATGCCCAGCACCGCGATGGGGTCAGTTGGTGCAATCAGGGCGCCGAACAGCAAGGCATGGATGGGTTGCAGAGTCACACCGAAGAGTCCTGCCAGATACAGAAAACTGAATCCCACCAGCAAGGTCGATAACAGAACCCCAAAGGTGGCCAACAGCAGAATCACCCATTTCTGCTCGGCCAAATCCGCCAGATTGACATGCAGGGCGCCGGCAAACAGCAGGACCCCGAGCATGCCGTGAAACACAATCTCATCAAAGGCTACGGCTGAGAGCGTGTGGCTGAGTCCCTCCTGCAATGCTGGGATCACCAGGCCGGCTAGCCCCAAAATGAGCGACAAGCCAACACCGAGTGCAGTGATGCCGATCACATCGGGCAATTTCAGCCAGCGCGCGTTGAGATAACCCAGCACCGCGATCACGCTGATGATCAAGCCGGTTGTTTCGAACAGAGTCATAGCTGAGCCCCTGCGCCTAGGATTCGTCTATTCCAGCTTGGCGCTCCAAATGCGCCACGCGCCGTTCGAGCTCATTCAAGCGAACCAGGGCCGCCTCAAACTCGGCCGCTCGGCTGGAACTTAATGCTTGGCGGGAGCTAGGCGCGTATTCCGGCACCACAGGCTCCCCACACAACAAATGAGCGTAACGCGCTTCTTTCTGGCCACTGGCTTTGGGCAGCAAGACGATCAACGGGGTTGCACGATCTTCCAAATCGTCCAGAACCGCGGCCAGTTCTGCTCCATCGCTGGGGCCACCCAGGCCAGAGGCGTTGCTGCGCAGTTCGGACAGGGTCTGCGGGCCGCGCAGCATCAGGGTCACCAACACCCCCATGGTCTCGCGCTTGAGCATCATCTGGTGCTGGAAGCGGTGTTTCCATTTCACCGTACGGCCGCTGTTTTCTTCGCGGCCCGCCAGCTTCAGGTCTTCCAGGTCGTGCAGGGTCGCGCCGACTTCGCCTTCGCTCAGCTTCATGACCGGATTGCGGCAGGATTTCTGATTGCAGGCGTTGAGCAGTGCGTTGACCGTCATGGGGTAGTACTGCGGCGTGGTCAGCGATTTTTCGACCAGGGCCGCGATCACCCGGGCCTGTTCTTCGGTCAGTTGAATTTGGGACATGGAAGTCTGCGTGCAGGTGGCCTAGGTGCCGGCGATCTTAGCCTATCGCTGCCGCGGAATCGCCGCGCAAATTGCGCCACATGCGCGGGCGTCGCAGAATGAGCCATCTGGCTGGCGCAATTCCGCCGGCGAACAGCAAGGGGTGGGCCGAGTATGGTCAATGAGGGGAGCGGCCGCCTGGCCCGCGTTCTGCAGTGCGTGTTGCTAATCGAGCTGCTGGCCTATAGTTATGGGGCGTGCAGCAAAATGCAGGCCGGTGCCAGCGTCGGGGCCGCGATCGGAGCCATGGTGCTGATCTGGTTCAGCATTCGCGCCGTGGCCAATGCCTACAATTTCGGGATGACCTGGCTGGTACGCACGCCACGCGCAGCGGAATACCAATTGGGCCTGTACGGCAGCATCCGGCTGTTCTGCGGCGAACTGGCCGCGATGCTGGTGGTGTATTCGTTCCTGTTCCCCTTCGAGCGCTGGCTTGTGCCCTTTGCCCCAACCCGCGACGACATACGCGGAACGCCGATCCTCCTGGTGCCGGGATTCAACTGCAATCGCGGCTATTTCTGGCGCTTTCGCCGCTTCCTGGAAAGCCGCGGCCTGGGGCCGGTGTATGCCGTCAGCCTCGAGCCGCTGCTCGGCAGCATCGACACCAACGCCGAGCATCTGGGCCTGGCCGTCGAAGAAGTCTGCCGCCAGACCGGTGCGGAACGCGTCATCCTGGTAGGCCATAGCATGGGCGGACTCACCGCCCGAGCCTATGTCCATCGCTATGACGGCGCACAACGCGTTGAACGCATTATCAGTCTGGGCTCGCCCCACCATGGCACGGTCCTGGCCGAGGGCCTGAAATTCGCCGGAGAGAACCTGCGGCAGATGTCACGCGACAGTGACTGGCTGCTGGAATTCAACCAGACGGAAAGCGCCCCGGCCCCCGTTCCAATTCTGGCGATATCCACGCCACATGACGATATCGTGGGGCCGCAGGCCAGCACCACTTTGGACTCGCGCTATGCCCGCAATCTGCTGATGCCGGGCATAGGCCATCTGGAAATGATTCTGTCGGTGCCGGTCATGCAAGCTGTGGCCGATGAACTGAACGCCCCCGCCCAGCCGCGGCCCCCGGCCAGTTCGTGAACGACAATGGGCGGCGAGTCCACTGGCACCGATTGGAACGAGGTCGATGCCGCCCTTGATGCCGCTCTGGAACAGCCCGCGGACGCACGCGAGGATTTTCTCCATCTGGAGTTCGGCGACCGCCCGCAGCTGATTGCCCGCGTGCTGGAATTGCTGGCCGCCGAACGCGCCGCAGGCGACTTTCTGGCCCCCTCCCCGCCCAGCGGCGACCCGCAAGCTCCTGCGCGAGTTGGCCTGCCGCCGAACACCCGCATTGGCGCCTGGCAGATCGTCGAATTGATCGATACCGGGGGCATGGGCGAGGTC
>JBFIIN010000124.1:0-8832 GCA_041601225.1 Oceanococcus sp. | reverse complement strand
GAAGCTGAAACCCATACGCGTCTGAGTCCAGGCGGCGCAGTGAACCATCCGGCTGTTATTACAGCTGCTTTTCGATGTCTCCGCGCAAGGATTCCGGCTTGTCGGTCGGCGCATAGCGGGCCACCACCTTGCCGTCCCTGTCGACCAGGAATTTGGTGAAATTCCATTTGATGGCCGAGGTGATGAAGCCCTTGCCTTCGGCTTTCAGATGCTTGTAGAGCGGATGGGCGTTGGCGCCATTGACCTCGACCTTGGCGAACATCGGGAATTTCACGTCATAGGTCAGCGAGCAGAAATTTTTGATTTCGGCTTCGTCACCCGGCTCCTGATGCCCGAACTGATCGCAGGGAAAGCCCAGCACCACCAGACCTTTCTCCGCGTATTCCTCGTGTAGCTTTTCCAGACCTTTGTACTGTGGCGTAAAACCACATTTGCTGGCGGTGTTGACGATCAGCATTACCTTGCCCTTGTAGTCCGCCAGTGACTGTTCCTCACCGTCGATGGTCTTGGCGCTGAAATCATGCACGCTCATCTTGCTCTCCCATTAATCAAATTCGTGTACGCGACAGATTATGCCGGGCTCAGGCCGGCTCGGCCTGCACCTCGTCCCGAAATTGCAGGCTGGCCAGGCGCGCATAAAGTCCGCCCTGACGCACCAGCTGGTCATGGGTGCCCGAGGCCACGATGCGGCCCTGATCCATCACCACGATGCGGTCGGCCTCGCGCACCGTGGCCAGGCGATGGGCGATCACCAGCGTCGTACGATTCTGGGTCAGTTCATCCAGCGCGCCATGCACCAGCTGCTCGGATTCAGCATCCAGCGCGCTGGTCGCTTCGTCCAGCAAGACTATCGGCGCGCCCTTCAATAAGGCGCGCGCAATCGCAATCCGCTGCTTCTGGCCACCGGACAGGCGCACCCCGCGCTCGCCCAGGAAGCTGGCATAGCCCTGCGGCTGGGCGCGGATGAATTCATCGGCCGCGGCCTGTTGCGCCGCCTCGATGACTTCGGCATCGCTGGCGGTGTTGCGGCCATAACGGATATTTTCCATGGCGCTGTCGGCGAACAGCACGGCATCCTGCGGCACGATGGCGACCTGCCGGCGCACCGCCAGCGGATCGCACTGGGCAATATCGATACCATCAAAGCGGATCGATCCGCTGCGCAAATCATAAAAGCGCAGCAGCAGTTGAAAAACCGTGCTCTTGCCAGCGCCCGAGGGGCCGACCAGAGCCACGGTCTCGCCCGGCTCCACGCGCAGGGAAAAGTCCGTCAGAACCGCACGCTCCGGATGCGCCGGATAACTGAAATTGACCCGCTCAAACTCGATAGCGCCCGAGAGGGTCGTCGGCAGCGTGCGCGGCTGGGCCGGGGCCACAATGGCCGGCCGGGTGTCCAGCAACTCCATCAGACGCTCGGTGGCGCCCGCCGCGCGCTGAATCTCGCCCCAGCTTTCGCTCAGGGCCGCCATCGCCCCGCCGGTAAATATCGCGTACATCAGGAATTGACCCAGCAAGCCGGCGGTCATATCGCCGCGGATCACCGCCTTGGCCCCGAACCACAGCACCAGCACGATGGCCCCGAACATCAGCAGGATGGCCAGGAAGGTTAGCGCCGAACGACTCTGGATACGCCGTCTGGCGGTCGCAAAAGCCGCTTCCACGGCAGCGGTATAGCGGCTGGACTCCAGAGTTTCCTGGGCATAAGCCTGCACCGTACTCATTGAGGTCAAAACCTGCTGAGCCAGCGAACTGGTATCGGCAATGCGGTCCTGACTGTCGCGGGACAAGCTGCGCACCCGCCGCCCGAACACCAGCACCGGCACCACCACCAGCGGAATCAAAAGCAGGATCATGCCGGTGAGCCTGGGACTGGTGACCATCAGCATCAGCAAGCCGCCGACCAGGATCAGCGCATTGCGCAGCACCACCGACACGCTGGAACCGATCACCGTCTGGATCAAGGTGGTGTCGGTGGTCAGCCGGGACAAGACCTCGCCGGTGCGGGTGGTTTCAAAAAACACCGGACTCATGCGCAGCACGTGGCTGAAGACCGCGCTGCGCAGATCGGTCACCAGCCGCTCCCCGATCCAGGTCACCAGGTAATAGCGGGTCGCGGTTGCCGTGGCCATCACCGCCGCCACCCCGAACAGGGCCAGAAAATGTCGATCAATCTCCTGGGCGCCGGAAGCCGAAAATCCCGCATCGATCATGAAGCGCAGCGCCACCGGCAGGCACAAGGTCGCCCCAGCCGCGACCACCAGAGCAAAGCTGGCCGCGACCAGCGCGCGGCCATAACGCAAGAGATAGGGCAACAGGCGGCGCAGGGGCCGCAGCTTGGCAGGGGCTTTGATCGTCACACTCCGCTGTAGAAGTCGCCATTAGGCCAGCTTCAGGTCGGAAAACCCAGAGCGCGCGGCGGCAGCCCAGGCATCCCGCGAGCGCGATGCACTTGCTAGAATCCGCGGCCCACTTCCGCTTGCGTGAATCATGTCCAGCTCCCCTACCCGTCCCTTATCGCCTCTGCCCGCGCTGATTTTCTCCTCGCGCTGGCTGCAACTGCCGCTGTACCTGGGCCTGATCCTGGCCCAGTGCGTTTATGTGGTGCTGTTCGTCAAGGAGCTGTGGCATCTGGTGCATGGCGCCTTCAATCTGAATGAACAGGAAGTCATGCTGATCGTGCTGGCGCTGATCGATGTGGTGATGATTTCCAATCTGCTGGTGATGGTCATCGTCGGTGGCTACGAAACTTTCGTGTCGCGCATGCGCCTGGAGCAACATCCCGACCAGCCGGAATGGCTGTCGCATGTGAATGCCTCGGTGCTCAAGGTCAAGCTGGCCATGGCGATCATCGGCATCTCCTCGATTCACCTGCTCAAGACCTTTATCGAAGCCGGCGCCATGGGCGCCTTGCCGGTCTGCGCCGCGGTCGCTGAAGGCGTGAAATGCACCACCACCACCGAAGCCGGCGTGATGTGGCAGACCATCATCCATTTCACGTTCATCCTGTCGGCGCTGGGCATCGCCTGGACCGACCGTTTGATGCACAACAGCCCGAGCCGGCCCGCGCCAGCGGGTCACTGAGTGCATGCCCCTTGCGTCACTCAGCGCCGCGGATATCTATTTCGAGCTGACCCCGACGCGGGAATGGTCCGCGACCACACAAACCATCGTCCTGATCCATGGCATAGGCAGCCCGCTCTGCCAATGGCCGCAGGCGCTGGTCGATACACTCGCGCAGGCCGGTTACCAGGTCCTGCGCCTGGATAACCGCGATGCGGGCAAATCGCGCCTGCGCGATGCCCCGCGGCCACGCCGCGCCAGTGCCTGGGAGCTGTTGCGCTGGCGCCTGGGCGCACGCCTGCCCGCGCCCTACACCCTGCGCGACATGGCCGGCGATGCCATCGAACTGATGGACCACCTGCAACTGGAGCGCGCGCACATCGTGGGCGCCTCCCTGGGCGGCATGATCGCCCAGGAGCTGGCCCTGAATTGGCCGCAACGCGTTCACAGCCTGAGCCTGATTATGAGCACCTCGGGCCGGCGTGCGGTGGGCGGCGCCAGGCCGGCCACCCTGCGCAAACTGTTCGCGCCCCTACCGGGCCGCGACCCCGAATCGCTGGTCGCCCACTTTGCCGATCAGTTCGGCGCCCTGCAGGGCCCAAACTATGTGTCGCCCCTGGCCGAGCGCGAAGCCCAGGCCCGCGCCAACCTCGCCCATGGCCTGAACGGCGCAGGATTTCTGCGCCAGTCCCAGGCCGCCCTCAATGCCGGCAGTCGCGAAGCCCGTTTGCGAAAATTGCGTGTGCCTAGCCTCGTGCTGCATGGCACGGCCGATCCGCTGATCCATGTATCGGGAGGCAAGGCCCTGGCCCGAGCAATTCCCAAGGCCAAACTGGAACTGATCGAAGGCTGGGGCCATGATTTTCCAGCCAGCGTGCTGCCGCGGGTCTCTGCCGCCTTGCTGCGGCACTTTGCCGGGAACAACTGAGCGCCTGACATTAAGCACCAACTGGAGGGTGACAACATCCGTCTTTTTTTTGGCAACCTTAGCCAAAAAATCTATTGCTTTCCTGCCACCTAAAACGTCGCTACCTCGGGTTCAGACCATGCGCACGCTTGACAGCACGTAAGCACTACCAATAGGTTACATTTGTACTCGCTTCGTGTTTTCGACTCATGACTCCAACCAACGTTCGCTTTACAGATGATCAATTGGCCTTCCTGGCCAACATGGACGGCGACGCCAAGACGCCGATCGGTGAAAAGGTTCGTCGACTGGTTGATGAGGGCCGCCAGTTACGCGAGGGGATGGCTGACTATCTGGCCGCCGCCAGCATGACGGCCCGTTTGCTCGAAAAGCCGAGGCAATGCCTGCGCGCCAGAGAACACCAACTGGGTCGGCGCTCCGACATTCTGGCCCGGTCCTTCGAATCTTTACCTGACGCCTTTGCCTATTTGATATCTTCAGCCTGTGAGACGGATGACGAAACAAATGTCCCGCTTGCTCGACTGGAGCTTGAAATGTCAGACCGTCTTCTATCCCTCGTCGAGGTGCTTTTACAGCAAGCCGCCACGGAATTTTCATCCTGCTATGAACCGAAATTGGTGCGCGAGCGTTTGCAGCCCCGCCTGGCCGCACTTACCCGATTGGCTGGTCTCGTCAACGAGCCCTAGCCGTCAACTGGAGAAAATCAAATGAGTGAATCATTAGGAACGCGCGTCGGACGTATAGTCAGCGGTGGATTCAACGCCCTGGTCGACGCCGTTGAAAATTCCGCACCAGAAGTCGTCATGGAACAGGCCATTCGGGAAGTTGACGACGTCATCGCAGAAGCGCGGCGCGAGCTGGGCACGGTAGAGGCAAACCGGCATCTGGCGAGCCGCAGACAAGCGGAAGAATCCAACCGCCTGGAAGACCTGCAGGAAAAAGCCGAACTTGCCTTGAATGAAGGTCGCCAGGATCTTGCCGAGGTTGCCGTCAAGGAAATTCTGTCTATCGAAGATCAGTTGCCGATCCTCGCCGAATCCCTGGCCACCAACGGCGAAAGTAAAACGCGAATCGAGGGTTACATACGGGCCCTGCAGGCCAAGAAACGGGAAATGCAAGCGGCCCTGGCCGACTTCCGCGAATCCCGCAAACCCGTCTCGGCCGGAGGAACCGTCGCGGCCGGCACCGCTCACGCGAATACCGAGCGCGAACTCAGAGCGGATTCGGCAACGGCGGCATTTGACCGGGTGCTGGGCAAAGCCACCGGCCTGCCAGGTCTGGGCAACGCGAACCCATCAAGGGCCGCGCAATTGGGCGAACTTGATGACATGGCCCATGACAATCGAGTGGCTGAGCGTTTGAGACAGTTGCGCGCCGGGCGCGAGTAGATCGCCTCACCATGCTTGGCCTTTTATTCAGTCCGGCGGGACAGCCCTACGCCATTGCCTTGGGTCTGCTGTGCGCATTGGTGACCCTGGAAATACTCAGTGCAATTCTGGGCGCGGGACTTTCCGACTCCATCGAAGCCCTGATTCCCGACGGACTCCTCGACGCCGCATTGGAAATCGAAGTTCATCCGTCTCCGGTGAGCAAATTGCTGGGCTGGCTATACGTGGGTCGGGTACCGGTACTGATGATCCTTATGTGCTTTTTGGCCGCATTCGGGCTCATCGGCTGGTTGGGGATCAGCGTGATCGGAGCCGCCAGCGGTGTCGTACTTCCGCCCCTATTGTCCGCCCCGGCCACAATGTTTCTTGCGTTGCCAGCGACTCGGCAATGTGCGCGCGGATTAGCCGCCATACTGCCGCAAGATGAAACCACGGCGGTGCGCGTCGAAAGCTTTGTGGGCGCAACGGCGCGAATCACCCTGGGCTGCGCGCGCGCGGATATCGCCGCAGAGGCCCAGGTCATCGACGAGCACGGCACCCAGCATTACGTCCGGATTGTGCCGGATATCAGCGGGCAAACATTGGAACAAGGCACTGTGGTTTTGCTGGTGAAGCATCTTGGGGAATCCCGCTTCACAGCTATCCCGGCGCCTGACGGGCTGTTGCACAGCTAAATATTCCGCAGAGGGGAACAACATGAACAACGCATCACTATTCAGCAGCCTGGGCGGCATCGCGAGCAGCGTCGGCATTATTCTCATCGCGCTGATCGGGCTTGGCTTTGTATTCGCCCGTTTATACAAGCGGGCGAGCAAGGAAGTCTCGTTTGTGCGCACCGGCTTGAACGGCGAGAAGGTCGTAAAAGACGGGGGCGCGTTGGTCATTCCGCTATTCCAGGAATTCATCCCCGTCAATATGCGGACCTTGCGCCTGGAGGTCCGGCGCAATAACGAAAACGCCTTGATCACCAAAGATCGCATGCGGGTGGACGTGTCCAGCGAATTCTATGTCCGGGTCAAACCTGACCTGGCGGCGATATCAACCGCGGCGCAGACGCTGGGGCAGCGCACCATGGATTCGGCTGCGCTCAAGGAACTGGTCGAGGGCAAATTCGTCGATGCCCTGCGCGCGGTTGCTGCCGAAATGGCCATGGAAGAGCTGCATGAGCAACGTGTGCATTTCGTCCAGCGGGTCCAGGAATCGGTGTCTTCCGATCTGGACAAGAACGGCCTTGAACTGGAAGCGGTATCGCTAACCGGCCTGGATCAAACTGCAAAGGAATACTTCAACGCCGACAACGCCTTCGACGCGCAAGGCCTGACCGCACTGACCAAGCAAATCGAAGAAAAACGCAAAGAACGCAACGACATCGAGCGCGATACTGAAGTCGCCATTCAAACCAAGAATCTCTCGACCGAACAACAAACCCTGACCATTGGCCGCGATGCCGAGTTCGCCCGCCTAGAACAGCGCCGCGAGGTTGAAACGCGCAAGGCCGAGCAGGAATCGCAGATCAAGGCCGAACAGGCAAACCGCACGCGCGAAGCCGAACAGGCTGAAATCGTCTCGCAGCGCGACATCGATGTTTCTCGGGAACAGGCCGCGCGCGCGTCCCGTCAGGCGGAAATTGAGAAAGAACGCGATATTCAGATCGCCAACCAGGAATCGCAAATTGCGGTTTCCGAAAAATCCAAAGCTGAGTCAGAGGCTAAGGCGCAAGCGGATGCGAAACGCGCCGAAGCCGCCAAAGCTGAAGAGCAGGTTGTCACCGTGCGCGAGGTGGCCCGGGCCGAGCGTGAAAAAGAGGTACGACTGGTTAAGGCCCGTGAGGATGCCGAAGAATTGGCGATCGGCCTCACCGTGGCCGCTCAGGCAGAAAAGGCGGCAGCCGAGGATCGTGCCGAGGCGATTCGCATTGACGCACAGGGGCGTGCGGATGCGATCAAAGTCCAGGCCGACGCCGATGAACGCCGGCTGGAGGTCGAAGCGGAAGGCGTGCGTCTGCTCAATGATGCGCGCAACATTCTGGGCAGCGAACTCATTAGCCTCGACATGAAGATCGAATTGATTCGCCAGTTGCCGAGCATCATCGAAAAGCAGGTGAAGCCGATCGAGTCCATCGACGGCATCAAGATCATCGATGTGCGCGGGCTGGGCGGACACGGTAATGGCGCCGAGAAATCCACAAACGGTTCGTCGGGCAGTCTCGCCGATGACATGGTTGGCGCCGCACTCAACTACCGCGCGCAGGTGCCGATTCTGGATAGCCTGCTGCGCGAACTGGGCCTGGATGGAGACGCGGCCATTTCGACTGCCCTCGCCGGCGCATTGGCCAAGACGAACCAGGCGCAGGCAAGCTCGATTCAGACCGCCGAGGTGCCTGATGAGGAGCCCAGTACGCCGGCAGTAGCCAAGCGCCCGCGCGATAGCGGTCGTCAACAGCACGATGGAAACTAAACGACGAATCTCAAATTGAAGCTTTCCGTGGCGATCGTGGCGCAGCACGCGACGCGATTCGCCGCGGTTCAGCTCCAGAGACCTGTGGAAGTCCTGGCCAACACGCTAACATGAGATTTTTGGCTGTTCAGACCGTGTATCTACGAATTTCATTGTGCTGCGCCCTTTTGGCAACAACATTTGGTGCGCCTGCTAGTGCCAGCACCGGGTTCGAAGCTTGCCGGATTCATTGGGAGCAACAAGCCAAACAGCGCGGTTTGTCCCCGCGCATCGTCGAGGATCTGATTCCGACTCTGGAATTCGAAACCAAAGTCATCGAACTGGATCGCCGCCAGCCCGAATTCACCAGTACCTTCGGCCAGTATCTGCGGCCACGGCTGAGCGAAACGCGGATCGATAAAGGTCGCGAACTGTATGCGCAGTACCGCCCCCTGCTGGATGAGTTGACGCGCAAATACGGCATACCCGGTCGCTATCTGATCGCCTTCTGGGGCCTGGAAACCAACTACGGTGGCTATCTGGGCAATATGTCCACCTTGAATTCATTGGCGACTTTGGCCTGTGATGAACGCCGCAGCGAATATTTCACCGGCGAATTGTTTCGGGCGCTGGAGCTGGTGGAGCGCCACAATCTGAATCCGGCCGAGATGAAAGGCTCCTGGGCCGGGGCCATGGGCCATACTCAGTTCATGCCCTACAACTACGCCCGCTACGGCATGGATGGCGACGGCGACGGCCGCATCCAGCTCTGGGAAAGCATCCCGGATGCGCTGACCTCCGCAGCCAACTTCTTGCAGCAACTGGGCTGGGAAACGGGTCTGCGCTGGGGCCGTGAAGTCAGCCTGCCCAAAGACTTCGCCTATGAGCTGGCGGGGCGCAAGAACAAACGCCCCCTGCATGACTGGGCTGCCGCGGGCGTGCGGCTGGCCAATGGCGGCAGGCTGCCGAAAGGCGATCTGGACGCCGCCCTGCTGGTGCCGGCCGGCCATCGCGGGCCGG
>JBFIIN010000123.1:0-8886 GCA_041601225.1 Oceanococcus sp. | reverse complement strand
TCATTGGCCAAGCGCGCCGAGGCCTACATGAAGTCCACGGGAATCGCCGATACTGCGTACTTCGGCCCGGAAAACGAATTTTTCGTGCTGGACGACGTGAAATGGGGTGCGAACATCTCCGGCGCCTTTTACAAGGTGGATTCCGAAGAAGCCTCCTGGAACACGGAGAAAGTCTACGAAGACGGAAATCTGGGCCATCGCCCAGGCGTGAAGGGCGGCTATTTTCCCGTGCCCCCGGTCGATTCGCTGCACGACCTGCGCTCGGCCATGTGCCTGGAAATGGAAGAGATGGGGCTTACCGCCGAAGTTCACCACCATGAAGTTGCGACCGCCGGCCAGTGCGAGATCGGCGTGCTGTTCAACACCCTGGTGAAGAAAGCCGACGAGGTGCTGGTCCTGAAGTACGTGGTGCAAAACGTCGCCGCCGGCTATGGCAAGACCGCCACTTTCATGCCCAAGCCGCTGGTCGGCGACAATGGCAACGGCATGCACGTGCACCAATCCTTGAGCAAGGATGGCCAGAACCTGTTTTCCGGTGACGGCGTGGGGGGGCTGTCGGAAACCGCGCTGTACTACATCGGCGGCATCATCAAGCATGCCAAGGCTCTGAATGCCTTCTGCAATGCATCCACCAACAGCTACAAACGCTTGGTGAAGGGCTTTGAAGCGCCGACCATGCTGGCCTATTCGGCCCGCAATCGCTCGGCGTCGATACGAATTCCCTATATCGCCAATCCCAAGGGCCGGCGTATCGAGGTGCGTTTCCCGGATTCCACGGCCAATCCCTATTTCGCCTTTGCCGCGATGATGATGGCGGGCCTGGATGGCATTCAGAACAAGATCCACCCCGGCGACCCCATGGATAAGGATCTGTACGATCTGCCGCCGGAAGAAGAGAAGAACATTCCGCAGGTCTGCTTCAGTCTCGGTCAGGCTCTGGACGAGCTCGACAAGGACCGTGAATTCCTGACGCGTGGTGGGGTCTTCACCGATGACCTGATCGACGCCTATATCGATCTGAAACGGGAAGAAGTCAGCCGGCTGAACATGACCACCCATCCGGTTGAGTTTGATATGTACTATAGCCTGTAGGTTGAGGAGGCTCTCGGATTCATGCGATCAGAGCGCGGAATTCGCAGTTCATCAGTCTTGAGTCCGATAGGCTCCTAGCGCGACTGCAGCAACGCCCCCGTGAACCGGGGGCGTTCTTGTATGGGCCGGTCAGACCAGCCATTGCACTATTCTGGTGCGTTATGGTTGGCCCCGGGGGTCCAGGCGCTGGCCCGCAAATTGCTAATCCCATGCTATGAACTCGATGACCGATCACCTCAGCACCGAGGAGCTTTTCGACGGCCTCACCCTGGCGGTGCTGGGATTGGATTCGCAGTTGCGTGTGCGAATCATGAATTCAGCCGCCGAGATCCTGTTCGGAGTCAGCGCGGGATACGCCGTCGGTGAGCCGGTAACCAGCGCAATTCCGCACCTGGCATCGCAGGTTGACCATCTGCGCAGCGCTCTCGAGAACGCACAGCCCTACACTGAACGCGAACTGAAGCTGCAGCGCAATGGCGGCGACCCGATGACGGTGGATTGCACCGTGACCCCGCTACGAACCGCGGCAGAATCCTGCTTGCTCCTGGAGTTCTTGCAGCTGGATCGGCATCTGCGCATCACGCGGGACGACCAGCTTTGGCATCAGCAGGAAATCTCGCGCGAAATGATCCGGGGCCTGGCCCACGAGGTCAAGAATCCACTCGGCGGCTTGCGCGGCGCTGCTCAGCTTCTGGCCCGCCAGCTACCCGACCCGGACCTGCGCGAATATACCGATGTGATCATTGGCGAGGCAGACCGTCTCCAGAATCTCGTGGATCGCCTGTTGGGTCCGAACACCTTGCCGGTGCGCGAGCCCGTGAATGTCCATGAGGTGCTGGAACATGTGTTCCGGCTGTGCCGCACGCAGGCCCCCGCGCAGCTGGAACTGGAGCGCGATTATGATCCCAGCCTGCCGGATGTGCTGGCTGATCGCGAACAGTTGATCCAGGCGGTACTGAATGTGGTCATCAATGCCATCGAGGCCTTGGGAGATTCTGGACGCGTATGCCTGCGCAGCCGCGCTCATCGTCAATTCACGATTGGCGGCCAGCGTCATCGCCTAGTGCTGCGTATCGATATCGAAGACAACGGCCGCGGGGTGCCCGCCGATATGCGCGAGCACATTTTCTACCCGATGGTAACGACTCGTGCCGAAGGTAGTGGGCTGGGTCTGGCCATAGCGCAGAACCTGATCCACAACCACGGCGGACTCATCGAATGCGACAGCCAGCCCGGCTGCACCATTTTTTCCATCTACCTGCCGCCGGCAGCTGGTGAAACCGCATGAATTTGAAGGTTTGGGTTGTCGATGACGACCAATCGATACGCTGGGTACTCGAAAAGGCGCTGGGTGCGGCACAGATGGATGCACGCTGCTATCCCGGCGCTGTCGAATTGCTCGACGCCTTTGACAGTGATCGCCCGGATGTGGTGATTTCGGATGTCCGGATGCGCGGCATCGGTGGACTCGATTTGCTGGCCCGCATCCAGGAAATTGCGCCCGACATCCCCATCATTATCATGACCGCGCACTCGGATCTGAAAAGCGCCGTGGCCGCCTATCAGGGTGGTGCGTTTGAGTATCTGCCCAAGCCCTTCGATGTGGACGACGCGGTTGATCTGGTCCGGCGGGCGGCGCGCCTGCGACGCAGCAAGGCGCCCAATTCGACCGCAATGGCTTCCGACCAACCTTTTCTGGTTGGCGAAGCGCCTGCCATGCAGGAAGTCTTTCGGGCGATAGGTCGGCTGTCCAAGTCACAAATCAATGTGCTGATCACGGGTGAGTCCGGGACCGGAAAGGAGTTGGTCGCTCGGGCCCTGCATGCTCACAGTCCGCGCGCCAATGAGGCATTTATCGCGATCAACACCGCGGCCATACCCAAAGATCTGATGGAGTCGGAATTCTTCGGGCATGAGCGCGGCGCCTTCACGGGAGCGGCGGCGCAGCGTCAGGGGCGCTTTGAGCAGGCCGATGGCGGCACACTGTTCCTGGATGAGATCGGCGAGATGCCCGCCGATCTGCAGACCCGTTTGCTGCGGGTACTGGCAGATGGACAGTTTTACCGGGTTGGCGGCCATGTGCCGGTCAAGGTTGATGTGCGGGTGGTGGCGGCGACCAACCAGGATCTTGAGAAGGCGGTGGCAGAAAATCGCTTTCGCGAAGATCTGTTTCACCGCTTGAACGTGATTCGTGTGCGCACGCCCTCACTGCGGGAGCGGCGCGAGGATATCCCCCTGTTGCTGAACCATTTCATGCAAAAATGCGCAGAAGAACTTGATACCGAGACGAAAACCCTGCAGGCCGACGTTATCCAGCTGCTGAGCCGGCTGGATTGGCCTGGCAATGTCCGACAGCTGGAAAATGTCTGCCGCTGGCTGACCGTCATGGCGCCGGGTGCGGAAATTCATCGCGATGATCTGCCCGGCGATTTGCCAACTCCAAGCGCTCTGGGGGTGGCCTCGGTGGAAAGTGGCACGACGGCCGACGGCAACTGGCTCAGCGCTTTGGCGGCCTGGGCTGAATCAAGCCTGCAGCAGAACAAGACCGGTTTGATCACGGAGGCATTGCCGCAGCTGGAGCGGCGCCTGATCGAGGTGGCGCTGGCCTATTCTGATGGCCACCGTCAGGAGGCTGCGAAGCTGCTAGGTTGGGGGCGCAACACACTGACGCGCAAAATCAAGGATTTGGGCATGTAGTGGCGCTGCACCGCCCGTGAAAATGCGGTGGACTGTCGGGCCCTGTATATCGAAACCACGTACCACGCCAAGCCGCGCAATGCGGTCACTATGCCGCGCGATCCAGGGTATCGGGGTCTATTCCGCGTTGCTCGAGTATTTCGCGGGTGCGCGGGGGATTGCCGGTAATCAGTCGATCCGCCGTGCGGCCGAAAAATCGCCAGATCCAGTGCAGGCTCACCGACAGGCGCTGACCCGGCTCGATCAGCGAAAGGATATGCACGACAGCCCAGAGAAACCAGGCACTAAAGCCCGATACCGGCATCCGTCCCAGCTGACCCACGACACGGTGCCGCCCGATGATCGCCATGGTTCCGCGGTCCTGGTACCGAAACCCACGGATGCTTTTTCCTGCGGCGCGCCGCGCCAGCATGCGGCCCACATAGCGCCCCTGCTGAATCGCGACCGCCGCCAGGCCGGGCAACGCCTGACCTGGCTCCAATTCCAAATGGGCCATATCGCCCAGCACGTGAATCTCCGGATAACGCGCCAGGCTGAGGTCGGGCTGGACCACCAAGCGTCCCAGACGGTCCGTGTCCGCACCGGTACGCTTGGCGAGCATCTTGCCGAATGCAGACATCTGCACGCCCGCTGCCCACAACACGGTTCGTGACTCGAGTTGCTCTGACTGGCCGTCGCACGCCATCCGCACGCCGTTGTCGTCAATGTGCTCGACCATGGTCCCGGTGCGGACTTCGACGCCTAGATTGGCCAGATATCGCTCCGCGCGCTGGCGCAGCTTGAGCGGATAGGCGGGCAGCACATGCTCGGCGCCTTCAACCAGAACGATGCGTGCATCGCGCGGATCGATGGCGCGAAAGTCACCAACCATGACGCGGTGTGCCAGCTCGCCCAGTGCGCCCGCCAGCTCAACTCCGGTCGGACCGCCGCCGACGACCACGAAGTTCAACAGCTGCCGGCGCCTTTCCGGGTCAGCTTCCGCCTCCGCAAGCTCGAAGGCGCGAAAGATGCGATGACGCATCTCCAGCGCATGTTCGATGGTCTTCAGCCCGGGGGCATGGACGCGCCAGTCGTCATGCCCGAAGTACTGATGCTTGACCCCAGTCGCGACAATGAGCGTGTCGTAGGGTATTTCACCGCGTTCGTGATATACGATGCGCTGCCTGACATCGACGTCATATACGGTGGACATCAGTGTTCGTACCGTGCGGTGCCGGCGCAGCACCACCCGCTGCTGCGCAGAGATATCACCGACCGTCAGGATTCCGGTGGCCACCTGATAAAGCAGCGGCTGGAACAGATGAAAATTGCGCTTGTCCAGCAAAGTGACGTCCAGCCCAGCGCGCCCCAGCTCGCGAGCGGCGAACAGACCGGCGAAACCGCCCCCAATGATCACGATACGTTGTTGCATCGCAGCATTCTAACACGCAGGTCGGGTGCGCCGCGAAGCTTGAGGGCAGCCCACCGTCGCGTATCATGCGCCCATGTGTCTGTTGGCATTGGCATGGCGATATCATCCGCGCTACCCCCTGGTTGTGGTCGCCAACCGGGATGAGCAGCATGCGCGAGCGGCCGCCCCGTTGGCTTTTTGGGACGAGGCGCCGGCGCTTTGCGCAGGGCGTGATTTGCAACAGGGTGGAACCTGGCTGGGCGTCACCCGTGGCGGCCGATTTGCGGCGCTGACCAACTATCGCGAGCCGGGCGCACTAACCGATACCTACAGCACCTCACGCGGCCACCTGGTCAGCGATTTCCTGCGCAGCACCGAATCTGCCCAGCAATTTGCGCAAAACCTGAGCACGCGAATGGGCGACTACGCCGGCTTCAACCTGCTGGTCGGCGACGGCGAGAACCTCATTTGGCTGAGCAACCGGGCAACTGCCGGGCCGCAGCTCCTTGAGCCCGGATTGCATGGACTGAGCAATCATCTGCTGAATACGTCCTGGCCCAAAGTGTGCCGAGCACGCGACGGGCTGGGCGCCGTGCTTGAGACGGCCGACGATTCCGTCTCACTGCCCGAACTGTATCGACTGATGAGCGCAACGGAACGCTTTGCCGACGACGCCCTTCCCGATACCGGCGTGGGCCTGGCCTTCGAGCGCTTGCTTTCGCCGGTGTTTATCAAATCTCCGGGCTACGGTACGCGTTGCACGACTGTGGTCATTCGGGATGTGGATACGCTCACGGTCGCCGAGCGCCGCTTTACGGAGGATGCGGCGGTCAGTGGCGAGGACCTGCATCATTTCGCTTTGAGCCCATGAGCCGGCCTGGTTTCTGGACCTCGCAGTTGAGCGCGCAGCGGGCCGCGGCTGGTCAGGTGCGCTACGAGGCGCCGCAGTTTGCGGGCGGCGATCTTTTCTGGGTGGAATCGCGGCCGCAGCAAGGGGGCCGCAACGTGCTGGTGCGTTGGGATGGTCGTCAGCCTCGCGACTGTCTGACCGCGCCCTATGATGTACGCAGCCAGGTCAATGCCTACGGTGGCGGTGCATGGACAGCCGCCCCGGACGGGACGCTGTACTTCGTGAACGCCGCGGATCAGGGCATCTATCGGCGTCTGCCCAATGGCGAGGTCCGGCTGTTGCTGGCCTCGCGCCGGCGGTCGTTCGCGGATCTCGTCTTGCTGCGGGATGGCCGCTTGCTGGCGGTCTGCGAGGAGGGGGGCCAGCGCCAGTATCTGGTGGCCATAGACTCGGGCGGCGGGATGTCGCGCCTGCATGCAGGTTTCGATTTCTATGCGAGTCCCCGGCCCAGTCCTGATGGGCTCAGCCTGGCGTGGATCTGCTGGAATCGTCCGCATATGCCATGGGACAACACCGAATTGTGGCTGGCCGAATTCGGGTCCGCCCCCTGGCTGCACAATCCTCGTCGAATCCTCGGTCGCGCTTCGCTCCAACAGCCGTTGTGGATGCCCGATGGTGAGCTGCGAGTCATCAGTGATGCTTCGGGCTGGTGGTCGCCCCATGGTCTGCGCGGTGCGCCCGCGCCGCGGTTGCGCCCTCCGGCTGACTGCGCCAATCCGCCCTGGGTGTTCGGTCGCCACACCCATGCGGTCAACGAGGTCGGCGACTATCTGTTCGCGGCGCGACGTCAGCGCGGCTGGAGTCTCTATCAGCGGCCAGCGACCGCGTCCCGTGGCCTTCGCCTGGACGCCCCTTTTACTGAGATCGAAAGCTTGTGTCAGAGCAGATCACGGATCGCGGTGCTCGCAGGCACCCCGCAACGCGCCCTGGGTGTTGCGGTGCGAGATCGGGCCGAAGCGGAATGGCTGTGGATTGCCGGTGGAGATTCGAGCGCGGGGGAGCCCACCAGCGTGCCGCGGCGCCTGAAAAGCGCCAACGGCGTTCAGTCCTTGTACTATCCACCGCGTAACGGGCATTTTAGCCTGGGCCGTGGCGAGCGGCCGCCCTTGATTCTGAAGATCCACGGTGGGCCGACCGCGGCTTCGTCCATGGCTTTGGATTTACGGGTGCAATTCTGGACCAGTCGAGGCTTCGCCGTCCTGTATGTGGACTATCGCGGGTCCAGTGGCTATGGCCGCGATTTTCGTGATGCCCTATACGGCCACTGGGGTCAGGCCGATGTCGAAGATTGCCGCGATGCGGCGCGCGCGGCCGTGCGTCGCGGCTGGGCGGATCCTTCCGCCCTGTTTGTCAGCGGTTCCAGTGCGGGTGGCCTGACGGCTTTGAATCTGTTGGCGAGAACCCATGATTTTGCCGGAGCAGTGAGCTACTACGGCGTGGCGGATTTGGCGGCCCTGCTGCGGCACAGCCACCGTTTCGAGTGCGATTACACGCAGCGCCTGATCAGCGCGCCGAGCGGCCTGGCCAAGATCAGCCGGGCACGTTCGCCGCTGTTCCACGTGGAGCGTATACGACAGCCGGTGTTATTCATCCAGGGTGGTCGTGACAAGATCGTCCCGCGGGCTCAATCGCGGAGTATGTATGACGCCCTGCGCAAGAAAGGCATTGCGGCCGAACTTCTGGAATTTCCTGAGGAGGGTCACGGTCTACGAGGCGAGGCCGCGGTTGCTGCGGCCCTCGACGCCGAATTGGCTTTCTATCAGCACTTGCTTGAACGGGTGACAAAGAAATGAGCGAAAAAATCCACAAGACTGACGCACAATGGCGTGCGGAACTGACGCCGGAGCAATACCGGGTGGCGCGCGGCAAGGGTACCGAGCGCGCGTTTACAGGCGCCTATTGGGACAACAAGCAGCCGGGAATCTATCGCTGCGTCGGCTGTAGCGAGCCCCTGTTCGATGCGTCCAGAAAATATGATTCCGGTACGGGCTGGCCGAGTTTCTGGGAGCCGCTTGCGGCGGATGCAGTTCGTGAGCGCGCGGACAACAGCCTGTTCGCGCGGCGCACGGAAGTGGTCTGCAATCGCTGTGAATCACACCTGGGTCACGTCTTTCCTGACGGCCCCCAGCCAACCGGTCTGCGCTATTGTTTGAATTCCGCGGCGCTGGACTTCGAGCCGGAAGCCGGTATCGAATGAGAGTCCGCCCTGCCGATGCGGGGTGGCCCGGCCGAACATCATGCCGCGGCACCCCGGCTAGCACCGCCGAGGCCGGAAAACCGGCGTCCGGATACGAGGCGAAGCGCCTCAAATCATTGACATTTCGGGGGCGGTTGCCTACTGTCGGCGGTCATTACACGGGGCCGTCCGCGTCCCGAACTGCGCAGGGAAACTGGGGATGAAGCGTTATTTTCTAAGCGTCGCTACCATAGTTGCTATGGCTGGCCCGACCGTTGCTCATGCCGAATGGACCGAAGGGTTCTATGTCGGCGGTGGGGTGCAGATAATCCGCGGCGACTTTCCCGCTCAGGTTGAGCGCCGCGTCGGGGGTAATCCCAATGTGCCGCTGGAAGATGGAGGCGACCCGTCGGCCTTCTATGTCTCCGAGCCCGGCAACATCACCACGCCGATGTTCCGCGGCGGTTGGCGGCCAATACCTTGGGTCGCAGTTGAGGCTCTGCTGGGCTTCGGGGTGGACAAGGACGTCTTCAACGAAAATCCACGTGGCCAGCTGGGCCTGGATTCGATCAAGGGCATATACCTGAAACCACAGCTTGCCTGGGGCAATTTTAATTTCTA
>JBFIIN010000122.1:0-8920 GCA_041601225.1 Oceanococcus sp. | reverse complement strand
TCGTCGATCAACCCGCCCAAACCGCAGCCGACCTTGGTAACATTCTGTCACGGCGGAGCGCCCCCTCAATTCGACTTAGACAATTGAATTGTAAGGGATTAAGGCGACTCCGCCTTCTTATTGGTGACGGATGCGGGCTAGTCCAGCGGATAGCCGTTGGCCAGGAACCACCAGCTGAACTCCGACCTGATCTGAGCCTGCAAGGTCGGCTCGAACTGGACACGCCAATCCCCGGACTGGGTGTTGGTCGCATGCCCGTCATGGAGCAAGGTTTCCCGATCATAAGCGCCTGCCGCCTGTGACTGCGGCTTTGCCGTGGGCAGCCTGGCGAGCACGTCGGCAACGTTCACTTCGAGCTCCAGCAATTCGGCAACCTGCCTGATGCTGGACGGCAGGTCATCAACAAAGCTTTCGTAACGAAATTGCAAGCTGGAAAATTTAACGGCCGCTTGCTGCTCAGCGATATGCGCGCGGCACAGCTCTATGTTGGGCTGCACCCCGAACCGGCGTTGCGCACTGAGCAAAGCATCGCGCACGTCCCGATAGCTACAAAAAATATGCTGCGAACGCAGACGCAAAGGCCAGGAGACATGGTGAACCTTGAGCAGATAGGCGGGCGCGCTACTCAGATCCTTATAGTCGTCGATCCAGGCGGTGCCCACCGCCTGTCCGTATTTTTGCTGCAAACAGATGCGCAGAATATTGAAAAGCAAGGTGGAACCCGAGCGCGGCATGTCTGCCGACAATGTAAGCCTGCAATTCCCAATCTTGAGAACAAGTGCAGGCCGGCAATCATGGCGCGGCTCCGCCATCGGACAGGCCCGACGGATTTGCGGTTTTGCGTCCGCGCCGTTTGAGTTGATTCATGATGTCCAAAATCAATGCGCGCTGCCCAAAGACGGTCAGCAGCAGGGCTAAATAGATACCGCCAAATAACGGCAGCGCAATCACCAATCTCCACATCGCACCCGTCGTGTCGGCAACGGCAAGCTGAGATATGGCCCCCGCCAGCAAACCTGCTGCGACCGGTTTGTAAAGGTAGGCCAAAAGATGCACAAACCGCAGCGGCGTCGAGCGGTAAGCAAACCACAGGCCTGGCCCCAGCAGCGCCCAGGACGCCAAGGTTGAGGACCAAGCGATGCCGACAACCCCGAAAATCGAGCCGGCCACCGTCGCGCAAATGAGCAGGGTCCAGGCCACAATCCCCCACCACATCATCAGCACCGAATTGCCACCGGACAGATAGACCCAGCCCGTCGTACTCAGAATCACCTGCGGCACGACGCTGAACGCCAGAATCTGGAGCAAGTCCGCGGAACGCGCCCACTGGGCGCCCAGCAAGACCTGAATCAATTCGTGCGGCATGGCCATCCCGACAAAAGCCACAGGAATTGCCACCATCAAAGCAACAGCCGTGCATTTGTAGTAATAACGGCAGTAGCTGGCCGGCTCATCCTGCAGCGTGGCCATGCCCACCGGCACCACCAGGCCCAAAGGACGGGCCACATTACCTGCGACCAGACGCCGCAGAAATTCGGCACGACTGTAGAGACCCGCTTCCGCTGCGCCCCACATCCGCCCGATTATCAGGCTGTGCACATTCTTGGCGAAGAAGCCCAGGATGCCGAATACCATCATGTGCCAGCCAAATACAACCAAACTGCGCGTGCCAACCTTCGTCTTCACCCGGCCCGGCCGCCAGTCGCAATAGCTCCAGCCAAGCAGGCAACCCGCCACACTCCCGGCAACCGAACCGGCAATCAATGCCCAGTGGGCCAAGCCCGCTTGCGCACCGGCGATCGATACGACGGCCACAAGCGTGGTCGAAAGCAAATTGATTTTGGCGATATCATTGAAGCGCATGGCCCGGCGCAGCAAGGCGTGGTGCTGGATCGTGGCACCACCCAGCGCAAAACCAGAGGCCATGACCACGGTTGCCATTTCCACGCGCGGGTCGCCATAGAAGCTGCCGAGCCAGGGCGCTGAAATTACGATCAGCAGGGCCATCCCGAACCCTGCGCTCGTGTTCACCCAGAACAGATTGCTGACCTGATCATGGGTAATCGTTCGCGCCCGGATGGTCGCCGCAGAGAATCCCCCCTCCTGCAGGACAGATGCGATTCCGACGACCGCCGTTATCATTGCGATGAGGCCGAAATCTGCGGGCGCGAGTATGCGCGCCAGAATCATCAAGCTTCCCAGCCGCAAGACCTGGTTTGCGGCGCGGCCCACGCTGTTGACCAAGGTGCCGCGTACGGATTTACGTTTCAGTTCCTGACGCGATCCCCGTGAGCCGAACCAGTCAACCTGCATCCTGGACTCGCGCTTCATGCCTCACTCAGCGCAATTCTTCCGTTCACCGTCAAAGCCGTGACCGCGCGACCCTCACTCATCAACCATCCAGCCATACGGTGTATTGCGTAGCAGACTGCATATTTCAGCGTAATTCTCGATCAGATCAGCTAGGCCTTTGGGGTTCATTTTCTTCAAGCGCACGTCGACCGGCTGCGCCTGCAAACCGAGAAACTCGCAGGTTCGTCGATACGCACAGCGCGGATCCGTCTGGATATCGTCTTCGTAAACAAGCTTCAGACAAAGAAATCCGGACAGCAATTGCTCCAATTCCGCGTGCACCGAGTCCAGGTTGGCGAAATATTGCAGCAAAGGCATTTCGACTCCGTAGGAAACAAAGCGCTCCGGGTCCAAGCGCACTTTGCCGCTGGCACGCACATCGCCCAGCGTGTTCCATTGGCCGCTACGCATGCCCACCGCGACCGAAACCGCACGCCGTAGATGGTTCTTCCGATTGAGCAGGATGAAATAATTGAATCCCAGGTCATCGAGCAGAGCGACATATTGCGCAGGCGTCTGGTTCGCCAGCTCGAGGCGCAAATGTTGCTCGGGCAGGTATTTCGAATCGAAGCCGAAAAATTTGCTGCGATGGACATACATGCTGTTGGCGATCCGTTCGCGGGCGCGCCGGTCTGGGTCCATCTTGTAATAGGCCGGCAACATGGACTCAAAAACTTCGCCGCCCCATTTCATATCCGGATGCTGGTTCAGCAGATCAGCCAGCACCGAACTGCCACAGCGACCCGCATGCAGCATGGCGACATTCCCCTGGCGGCGGCCGCTGCTGGCAACGCGCTGAAATATGCGGCGAACCCGTCGGGCGGCCATCGCTGTCGTGGTGTTATGGTCCGCCCAATGCTGCAGGGCGGACCGAAGGATGTTACCCATCTGAACGCATGCCTAGACCCGGAATTTGTATGTTGCCCACTATGGCCAGCAGCCAATTTGGCCCCCGTGATATCACCAGTCCGCGCACGGACTTTTCGCGCATGCGCAAACCGTACTGGCGCAAGCTCAGCCAGGCTCACCACCGTAGCCTATGGTACTCGGGCAGGGTACTTGCGATCCACGATCCGGGGGTCATTATTCCAAGCTTGAATCGTCCCAAGCCCGGCAGGGTCCAAAGTGTCATATTCTGCGGCGCACTGCTAGCATTCTCCCGCCAGCCGTCGCAACGCGGTTCTGGCGCACTCCCTTTAGCAAATGTATGAGCGGTAGCTTTGTTATGCGACGATACATCCAGGCCGTCTTGCGGCGCATGGGGTACCAACTCGTTCGGAACACGCGCCCCAGACCCATGGTCGGAACCAGCCATGGGACGGGGACAACAATTCCAGTCCAGTTGCAGTCCGAACTGCAGTGGGACAACCCGCGCCTGGTCGAATTGCGCGAGCGTTACGCAGCGACTGATCTACCCATGCTGTCGCACAGCTGGTGGACACAGGATTATCTGGAGAAGACGCTCGATCTGCAGAATTTCCGTGGCGACAACGCTTACGTGTGGCAGACCAGGCACCTGAGCGATGCCACCTTGCATCGTTACTTTCTTTATGCCCGGGACGTCGCGGATCGCGACGAACTGAAATTATTCTCGAAGCTTGACGAAGATGGTGCATTCGGATGCTGGTTGTTCCATTTTCGCCAGTTTCCAGCATTGAGCCGGGATCTGCTTGATTCGGTCAACGAGCTGAACTTCATCGAAAGACACGCGAAAGTGAGCCAACTTCCACAATTGCGTGTGCTGGACATCGGGGCGGGGTATGGTCGACTGGCCCATCGCACTCACAGCGCCTTCAGCAATCTGGCGGATTACGCCTGTCTGGATGGCATCGCCGAATCGAGCTTTCTTTGCGAGGTCTATACGAAGTTCAGAGCCTGCGACGACAAAGTACGTGTCGTTGCAGCGGACGAGCTCGATACGCTGAATCCGGGCGCCTTCGATTTGGCGATCAATGTTCACAGTTTTTCAGAAATGTGTCTGTCGGCGATTCAGGGCTGGCTTGACCTCGTTGTCAAGCTGCAGATCCCCAGATTGTTCATCATCCCCAATGACCCGGAATCCTTCCTGTCCGTGGAAGCGGACGATACCCGCATTGATTTCCTGCCATTGATCGAGAGCCGTGGTTTCCGATTGGTCGCCAAGGAGCCTGCAATCGCCAATTCCGACGTACGCGAACTGGTCGGCGTGCAAGACCACCTGTGCATGTTCCAGCGCAGCTGACTGAGCCATGAACTTCGCCTGTTCGACCGACGATTACTATGCCGCCCACTGCGGCACGATGCTGGAATCATTGCTCGGCAATGCGCCGACCCCATCGGTGATGCGCATACACATCCTGCATGGGGGCTCATTGTCCATCGACAACCAGGAGCGATTTCGGTCACTGGTCGCAAAACACGGCGCGGGGCTGCAGTTCATCGAGATTGCAGCCGACCAGATCGCAGCCTTTCCGCAGGAGAAGTTTCACGCCTCGTGCTGGTACCGGGTTCTGCTGCCCGAGCTCCTTCCGGAGCTGCTGCGTATCATTTATCTCGACGCGGACATGCTGGTCCTGGACGATCTCACCAGCCTGTGGGAACTGGAGCTGGATCAGCGACCGTTTGCCGCTATCGTAAATCCCCTTTATCCGTTCATGCCTGATCGGCCGCGCGACACCCTGGGCCTGGACGGACCGAGCGAATACCTGAACTCCGGGGTGCTGGTCATGGACCTGAGCCGATGCCGGGAGATTGAGCTGAGTTCCAAGGTGCGATCGTACGCCGCACACCACCCGGACAATATCTGGCCAGAACAGGACGCGCTGAGCGCGGTATTTCGCGGCGCATGGTTAGCTCTTCCGCCACGCTGGAATGCACAGACGACATTGTTCGACCTGACTCCTGCGCGGCTACCGTTCACCGCCGAGGAAATTGACGAAGCGCGTAAGAATCCGGCCATCGTGCACTTTATAGGCCCTCTGAAGCCGTGGCATTACCTATGTCGGCACCCGCTGGGGCCACGCTATGCAGAGTTCAGGAAGCGCACGCCTTGGCCCGAACTGGAGCTGGAGGGCAAGACCATCGGCAATCGGCTGCTGCGGCCATTGAGTCTGGCCAATCAGGTGCGAATCCGTCGAACCTTAAGGCGCATGCGCTCTCTGCGTGCAGCCCTGCGGTCTTGAGCTAGAGAACACCCCATGCCACACTCGATTTTCCGCACAACGCGCTCAATCTATCGGCGCATGATGGGTCGTATTCGTCGCGCCCGGCTGCGCGGGCCAAAGCTGATGCGCGCCTTTGCAGAAGCCTTTCCTACGGCACAGATCGTCCAAATCGGTTCGAACGACGGGGAAAAACATGACCCGATTCATTTGGCCGTGACCTCCAATGACTGGCGTGGCGTACTCGTCGAGCCCGTGCCCTATGTATTCCGGCGTCTGCAGACCAACTACGCAGCTTATCCTGCGTTGCATCTGGAGAACGTGGCCATCGCGCCCCAGTCCGGGGAAATGACCTTTTATTACCTGGAACAGGCCACCGGTGACGAAGCGCTGCCCACCTGGTATGACGAACTGGGCTCGTTTAACAAAGATGTGATTCTCAAACATGCCGACCGCATCCCCGACCTGGCCAAGCGGATCAGCAGCATGCCCGTGCCCTGCCTGAGCTTTGACGAACTGTGCCGGCGCAATAACATCGACGATGTCAATCTGCTGCACATCGATACCGAAGGCTTCGACTTTGAGATCATTCGCTCGATCGACTTCACGCAGCACCGCCCCTGCCTGCTCATCTTTGAACACAAGCACCTGTCCGCGGCGGATCGACAGGATTGTCTGAAATTGCTCGATTCCGCGGGCTACAGCTGTTTCAGCGAGCGCTTTGATACCTGGTGCGCCCTGCGTGAATCACCGGACGCGCGCCACGCGGCGTTTATCGGCAGCTGGAACCGTCTTGCAAAATAAAAATCCGTCGACCATATCGGTGGTGCTGCCGACCTTCAATCGCGCGCACACCCTGCATCGCGCCCTGACCAGCGTATTTTCCCAGACCCGCCTGCCCGATGAGGTGCTGGTTGTGGATGACGCCTCGACCGACGATACGGCAGCCGTGATCAAGCGCTTTCCGAGCGCCCGCATGATTCGCCTGGAGCAAAACCGGGGCGCCGCGCACGCGCGCAATGTCGGGATACGAGAGTCAACCAGCGACCTGATCGCCTTCCTGGACAGTGATGACCTGTGGCTGTGTAACAAACTGGAAGTCCAGTTGGGACATATGCTGAACGCGCCGGAAATCGGCTTGCTCTGCAGCGGAATCACGGTCCAGGAACGCAATGGCAAGGTGGCATACCATGGCGCACCCCAGACGCTCACAAATTTGGGCTGGACCTTCAGTGAGTTTCAAACTTATCCATTCAGCACGCCGACCTGGCTGATCAAACGTGAAGTTCTCATTGACGTCGGTGGCTTCGATGAATCTCTGCCCAACTGCGAAGACCTCGATTTGCTGGCGCGCCTCACTCAGAAATGCCGGATTGAAGTTCATCCGGAGCCGCTTACCATCAAATACAACCAGTCCGACAGCCTCGATGCAGACCGCGACCGAACGGCGCATAGCTATGCCCACCTGTTCACGGAATATCCAGACCTCTGGAAACGCAGCCCAGTGGCCGCGGCAAACAGTTACCGCAGACTCGCCAACATGCACATTCGTAGTGGCGCCATGCGCGACGGGCGTAGGGCCCTGCTTCAGGCGGCGCAAGCGCAACCGTGGCGACTCAGGAATTGGGCGCTGTGGCTGCTGTCCCTGGGCGGACGGCGAATCTATCAGGTGGTTCGGCGCAGCTTATGACCCGGGGCCCCATCCATATCGTCAGCGCTGCAAATGCCGCATACATACCGCACACAGCGGCCATGTTGCACTCGGTATTCACGCACAATGCATCGGAGACGCTGCATGTGCACTTTCTCCACCGCGAAAGCCTGGCGCGATCGGAACTGGACGCCCTGGACGGTCTGTGCAGGAATCACGGCGCACATTTCCATAGCGTTGCAATATCTCCGGAGCGCCTCAAGGGACTGCCGATTGGTGGCTGGTATATTGAAGAGGCCTGGTATCGCGTGATCCTGGCGCAAGCCCTGCCGGAGATTGCGCGCGCACTCTGGCTGGACGCCGACGTCATCGTACGCAGCCCGTTGCGAAAACTCTGGGATACCGATCTAGCGGGCATGCCCCTGGCCGCTTGTCCGAATGCCTTGCTCCATGGCGCCGCAGCAGATGTCCAGAAGATGGGCATCTTGGATCGCAGCAAGTATTTCAATACCGGCGTTCTGGTGCTGGACCTGGAACTACAGCGCCAAGAGCGCTCCGACCTCGCGCTGCGCGAGGCCGCAGAGAAAAACCGGCAGTGGATTCATTTCGCCGACCAGGACGTGTTGAACTGTGTTTATCACCAGCGATTTCAGCGCCTGCCGCTGGAATGGAATTTGTTGACTCACTCGTTCATCAATGTCCCCGAAACTCTGCGCGTGCATGGTCGCACCGAATTTGATGCCGCAATGAAAAGGCCACGCATTGTTCATTTCACCGGGCGCACGTCGAAAAAGCCGTGGTCCTATACCTGTAGCCACCCATACCAGAAAGAGTATCTGCACCACCGTGCGGCCGCCGGCTGGCCCGCTCCGGATTTTGCTGATCGCAATCTCAAGAATATCGTGCTGCGCCAGTTTCCACTGCGGCTGCGCGCCATCATTAGCGCGGCGCTGCGGAGAAATTACCAGGAAATGCTGTCCTATCTGCGTGCATGGTAATGCTTGACTTTGAATGCGCCGCCCTGGATTGCCACAGACGGATTCGACTGCCGCAATGACCGAGAATCTCATCCACATCGTCAGCGCAGCAGACCGGAACTACGCCCCTCACCTCGCGGCGATGCTGCAGTCCCTGTTTTGGAGCAGCCAAGGCCGGGCGATCCAGTTTCACTTGCTCCACCGCATGGACCTCGATCACGGTACCATCGCCGAGCTGCGCCAGCTTTGCCAGAGATACGCAGTAGAACTGAAAGCCCATCGAGTCCCCGCAGGTTTATTCGCAACGCTCAATTTGCCAGAGCGGTATCCGGAAGAAGCCTGGTATCGGTTGAAACTGCCCAGCCTGCTTCCCAAGCTGGACCGTGTGCTGTGGCTGGACGCGGACCTGATCATCCTGCGGGATATCCAAGAGCTCTGGGACGTCGAGCTTGGCGATTCGCCACTGGCGGCAGTTCCCAACGCCATGACGCCAAGGCGCTGGCAGCATGTTGCAGAACTTGGACTCCTGAACCAGCGAGACCGATATTTCAACACCGGGGTCATGCTTCTGAACCTAAGCGCAATGCGAAAAATGAAAAGCGAAATCAAACTTGCTGAGCTTGCGAACGAACTCGGTGAGAGGGCGATTTTTGCGGATCAGGATGTATTCAATCTATTATTTTTTACAACTTACAAATCGCTCCCCTTGCCCTGGAATGTAACTGGTGGCACTTACTTCAACGTACGCGAAGTAGTCCGGGTTCACGGCGGACCGCAATTCCGGAGCGCACTGGATTCAC
>JBFIIN010000121.1:0-8924 GCA_041601225.1 Oceanococcus sp. | reverse complement strand
GCCATCACGCCGCACCGGCCAAACTTTGTCCTGCCGCTGAGCTATTCCTGGCATCCGAACGAAGGGCCCAACGGGACGACATCCACCGAACTGGATCACGTTGAGGTCAAGTTTCAGCTGAGCTTCAAGGTCGCCATCTGGGCAGGCCCCTTCAGTCTGCCGCTGGACCTGTACGCGGCCTATACCAATGTCTCCTACTGGCAGGCTTATAACGCTGAAGAATCCAGCCCGTTTCGAGAAACCAACCATGAACCCGAGCTGTTTCTGCGCAGCCATCAGGGCTGGAACCTTGGGCCATTCGCCGATGTGGACGCCAAGCTCGGCGTTTCGCATCAGTCCAATGGCCGCGCCCTGCCCGACTCACGCAGCTGGAACCGCGTCTTTTTCGGACTTTTCGGTCGCTGGGACAGGGTGTTCGCCGAGCTGACGGTTTGGGACCGTATCCCGGAGGATGCCAAGGAATCGGCCGACGATCCGCGCGGCGATGACAATCCGGATATCGAACACTTCCTGGGCAGCGGCCAACTCGACGTGGCCTATGTCTATGGACGCAAGAGCCTGGCGGCGACCCTGCGCAACAATCTGCGCAGCGGCTCAGAAAACAAGGGCTCAGTCACCCTCAGTTTCACCTATCCGTTGAGCAGCAAACTCAAGGGATATGTGGAATTCTTCAGTGGCTACGGCGAAAGCCTCATCGACTACAACCAGGCCAATGATCGAATTGGCCTGGGTATCGCACTTACAGACTGGCCTTGATCGAACTGGTGCGCCGCGCGCGGAAAAACTGCCGCAACAGCGCCGCACTTTGCGCTTCCATGATGCCGGCGCTCAACACTGGAGCGTGATTGAGCCGGGGGCGCGACAGCACGTCGTAGACCGAGCCGGCTGCACCCGCTTTTGGATCATGGGCCGCAAAGACCACGCGCGCGACCCGGGCGTGAATGATGGCTCCGGCACACATGACACAGGGCTCGAGAGTGACATACAAGGTCGTATCCGGCAGACGATAGTTGGCCAGCTTTTCGCCGGCCACCCGCAGGCAGCAGATTTCGGCGTGGGCACTGGGGTCATGGTCCGCGATGGGCCGATTCCAGCCCGTCGCAATCAAGTGCTCGTCCTTCACCAGCACCGCCCCGACCGGCACCTCGCCCGCCTGTTCGGCAGCGCGCGCCAACTCCAGGGCCTTAGCCATCCACGCTTCGTCGGCAGCTATTCCCACTCGATAGTCGCCGGCGGCTTGCCGGAAATGTCATAGACAACGCGACTGATGCCCGGCACCTCGTTGACGATGCGACGCGAACAGAGGTCGAGAAAATCATAGGGCAGATGCGCCCAGCGCGCGGTCATGAAATCGATGGTTTCCACCGCACGCAACGCAATCACGGGCGCATGCCGCCGGCCGTCCCCGGTGACCCCCACCGACTTGACCGGCAACCAGACCGCGAAGGCCTGACTCACCTTGTCATAGAGATCGTGGGCGCGCAGCTCCGCAATGAAGATGTCGTCGGCCAGGCGCAAGGCATCAGCCGCTTCGCGGGTCACGGAGCCCAGAATGCGCACGCCCAGACCGGGGCCAGGAAACGGATGGCGGAAAACCTGCTCGCGCGGCAAGCCCAGCTCAAGACCCAGGCGACGAACCTCATCCTTGAACAGTTCCCGCAGCGGCTCGATGAGTTTGAGCTTCATATGCGCAGGCAGGCCGCCGACATTGTGATGGGACTTGATGACGTGTGCCTTGCCCGTTTTCGAACCGGCCGACTCGATCACGTCCGGATAGATTGTCCCCTGCGCGAGCCATCGCACATCGCTGAGCTTGGCCGCCTCCTCATCGAATACCTCAATGAACAGCCGACCAATGATCTTGCGCTTGGCTTCCGGATCCGCCACGCCAGCCAGGGCGTCGAGGAAGCGGTCCTGCGCGTTGACCCGGATCACCTTGACGCCCAGATGATCGGCGAAGGTACGCATGACCTGGTCGCCTTCCTGGTAGCGCAGCAAGCCATTATCCACGAACACGCAGATCAGTTGTTCGCCAAGAGCCCTATGCAGCAACGCCGCAACAACCGAGGAATCCACCCCGCCGGACAGGCCCAACAGTACCTGACCGCCACCCACGTCTTTGCGCACCCGAGCGATGCCATCGCTGATGATATTGCCGGCAGTCCAGTTCGCACCGCAGCCGCAGATTCCATGCACAAATCGCTGCAGAATCCGTCCGCCCTGCACCGTATGCGTCACCTCGGGATGAAATTGCACGCCATACAAGCGGCGCCGCTCATCCGCCATGCCTGCCAGGGGAACATCGGCCGTGCTGGCAATCAGTTTGAAGCCTGCGGGCATGGCCGTTACGCGGTCGCCATGGCTCATCCACACGTCGAGCAGGCCATGCCCCTCCGCATTGACCCGGTCTTCAATCTCCCTAAGCAACTCGGAATGTCCGCGCGCGCGAATTTCCGCGTAGCCAAATTCCTGGGTGTGGCCGGCCTCGAACCGCCCCCCAAGCTGCGCCGCCATCGACTGCATGCCGTAGCAGATGCCGAGCACCGGTACGTCCAGTTCATAAACCACGGCCGCCGGCCGCGGTGCGTCAGCAACCGTGGTCGACTCCGGGCCACCGGACAGAATAATGCCCTGCGGATTGAAAGCCTGAATTTCAGCAGCCTCCAGGTCCCAAGGCTGGATCTCGCAGTACACGCCCGCTTCGCGAATCCGCCGGGCGATGAGCTGGGTGAACTGCGAACCGAAATCCAGAATCAGAATTCGGTCGGAATGGATATCAAGCATGTTCAGGTTTCAGTGCGGTAGTTCGGCGCTTCTTTGACAATCGACACGTCGTGCACATGACTTTCCCGTGCACCCGCACCCGTGATCCGCACGAACTCCGCGCGTGTGCGCATGTCCTCTATGCTGGCACAGCCCGTGTAGCCCATGGCTGCGCGCAGGCCGCCGATCATCTGATGCACGATGGCTGCGAGCGAACCCTTGTAGGGCACGCGCCCTTCAATACCTTCGGGCACCAGCTTTTCGACCTCCTCCGTCGTGTCCTGAAAGTAGCGATCCTTGGAGCCTTCGCTTTGCGACATGGCGCCCAGTGAGCCCATGCCGCGATAAGATTTGTAGGACCGGCCCTGATAGAGCTCGACCTCGCCCGGGGCTTCCTTGGTACCCGCAAACAGACTGCCCACCATGACGGTGTTGGCACCAGCGGCAATCGCCTTGGCGATGTCGCCGGAATAACGCACACCGCCATCGGCCACCAGCGGCACGCCGGTGCCGGCCAGAGCCGCCGCCACCGAAGAAATCGCGGTGATCTGTGGAACGCCGACGCCGGCGACGATACGGGTCGTGCAGATTGAGCCGGGGCCGATGCCAACCTTTACCGCGTCGGCGCCGGCCTCACGCAGGGCAATGGCAGCATCTCCGGTCGCGATATTGCCGCCGATCACCTGAATGTCAGGGTAGTGCTGCTTGACCCAGCGCACCCGGTCGGTCACGCCTTTGGAGTGACCGTGAGCCGTATCCACCACGATGACATCTACGCCCGCCTGGGCCAACGCGGCAACCCGGTCTTCGGTGCCTCCCCCGGTGCCTACGGCGGCCCCAACCAGCAAGCGCTCCTGGGAATCCTTGCTTGCGCTGGGAAAATCGGTGGATTTCTGTATGTCTTTGACGGTGATCATGCCGCGCAACTGAAACTTGTCGTTGACGACCAGGACCTTCTCGATCCGGTGTTTGTGCAGCAAGTCGCGGACCTCCTGCTTGTCGGCTCCCTCGCGAACCGTCACGAGCCGCTCCTTTGGGGTCATGACGCTGGAAACCGGATTGTCGTAGCCGGTTTCGAAGCGCAAATCCCGGTGAGTCACGATGCCCACCAACTCGGCGCCATCCACCACAGGCACGCCGGAAATCTGATGGGCGCGGGTCAGCTCCAGGACCTGAGCGATCGTGGCATCCGGGGTCACCGTATAAGGATCCTTGATCACACCGGCTTCGAATTTCTTCACCCGGCGCACTTCGGCCGCCTGGCGCTCGATCGACATGTTCTTGTGAATGATGCCCAGCCCGCCTTCCTGTGCCAGCGCAATCGCCAGCGGACCTTCGGTCACGGTGTCCATGGCCGCAGACAGCAGGGGCATGCGCAAAATCAGCTCGCGCGTAACATGGGTGGAGAGATCGACCTGCCTGGGCAGCACCTCTGAATACGCGGGCACCAACAGGACATCGTCAAAAGTGAGGGCTTCCTGTTGCAGGCGCATCGCGCAGTGCTCCGACCGGTTGGGGAACGCGCTAGTATACGATGCCACTTTGGCTGCCGTCGCCCTTTTATGAGTTCAAAATCTGCGCGCAGCGTTTTTCAGGTCGGCGAATTGGTTGGCACCCTCCGCCATGGCCTGGAGATGACCTTTCCCAGCGTCTGGGTCGAAGGTGAAATATCCAACTTCCTGTCCGCACGCTCGGGACATTGGTATTTCACGCTCAAGGACGACGACGCGCAGCTGCGTTGCGTATATTTCCGGTTCCAGCGAGGCGCAACCCCATCCCCCGCCGCCGGACAACATGTTCTGGTGCGCGGCAAGGCCAGCATCTACCAGCAGCGCGGCGAACTGCAGCTGATTCTCGACCATCTGGAAGACGCCGGCGAGGGCGCGTTGCGGCGCGCATTCGAAGCCCTGAAGCGCCAATTAGAGGTCGAGGGACTGTTCGCTCCCGACAGAAAAATTCCCATTCCCGCCCGTCCTCGCTGCATCGGACTGATTACGTCGCCCCAGGGCGCCGCCATCCATGATGTGCTCACCACTCTCCAGCGACGAAATCCGCTGCTGCGCGTCATCGTATATTCCACCGCCGTGCAGGGTCGCGAGGCGCCGCCCGGAATCGTGCAGGCGATAGCCAGCGCCCAGGCCCGCGCCGAATGCGATGTCCTGCTCCTGACCCGCGGCGGCGGGTCCCTGGAAGATCTGCAGGCCTTTAATGAGGAGGCCGTCGCCCGCGCAATTGCCGGCTGCGAGCTGCCGATCATCAGCGCCATAGGACACGAGGTGGATTTCAGCATCGCAGACTTCGTGGCCGATGAACGCGCCGCTACCCCGACCGCGGCCGCCGAGCGGCTCAGCCCGGATCTGGCCGTTGACCGCCAGCGCCTGATCCGCCTGCGCTCCGCGCTGCTGCGAACCTGCACACAGCACGGTGTACTGGCCACCCACCGTACCAGTCAACTTCGTGATCGCCTGCGCCGCCAAAGCCCCCGACGAAAACTCGAACAGCAGGCCCAGCGCCTGGACGACCTGACCCAGCGCGTTCGGCGCGCCGAGTCGCGCCAACTGGAACGCTCCCGCAGCAATCTGCAGAAATGCCTGCAGGGCCTGTTTCGCGCCGACCCGCGCAAACCCTGCCATCAAGCCGGTGAACTGTTGGGCCAATTGCAAATGCGGCTATGTCGGGCCGGCGTGCAGCACCTGGCTCAGCGCCGGAACGATCTCGCACGCGCTCTGCGCAGCTGCCGCGAGTTGTCACCGCAGCGCACCCTGGCCCGAGGCTATACCATCGCCTGGCAAGCCGGACATGTCGTGGCACGTCGCTCACAAGCGCAGCTAGCTAGACCCCTGCGCCTGCAGTTCTACGATGCGGATCTGGAGGCGGAACTGAAAACCCCCAAAACCGATACGCAATGAGGTAGAATCGCGCGCTTCGGTAGATTCAACATAAATTATCAGGGGAGTTGACCATGCGCTTCATGCTGCCTGCGCTGCTTGTTGCCTGCTTTTCAGTTCAGGCGACGGCGACAGAGCTGGACGATCGTTATTATGTGACACCGGGAATTGGCTACAACTTTGCCGATTCCGGTCGTGCCACTGACGGCGGTCCAGAAATTTCAGTCGATTTTGGACGCGCCTTCAGCGAGTCCTTGAATTTCGAAATCAGCGCGTTCTACGCGTTGCTCGATAACGAAGCTGGCGGCGGCGAAACCGACATATACGGTTTGGGCGTCGGGCTGTTGAACTTCGTTGATCGCGGCAATTCGCCCGTCTATTCGCTGTTGCGCCTTCGCTGGCTGCGCACCGAAGGCCAGCCGGGTGCGGACTACGACAGTCCGGCGGTCGATGCCGGGCTTGGATACTGGTGGAATTCGGCCTACGGGATTCTGCGGCTCGAGGGTGCCTTGCGCTTTGACCTCCATGGCGATGACGCGGCCGGCGATGGCGGCAAGGACCTGTTCATCGATTCCCTCGTTCGCCTGGCCTACACGATGCCGTTCGGCGCGGAACCCGAAGCAGCCGCACCAGCGAGCAGCGTCGACGTCGTGCCCACGCACAGCGATGACAGCGATGACGATGGCGTCGCCGATGATCGGGACCTCTGCCCCGGCACGCCAGCAGGCACCCGCGTGGACCCGACCGGTTGCGCCGCGGCTGAACCCGTTGCCACGAGCGCCAAAGACGACTGTCGCACCCCGGTGCCTGGCGAAGGTGTTGATGAATTCGGCTGTGCCGTCGATAAAGCCGTGATCTTGAACAATGTCAACTTCCAATTCGACAGCGCCGTGCTGACCGAAGCCGCCATCCGCATTATGGAAGAAGTCGCGCTGGCGCTGGAAGCCAGCCCCGGAGCATTGGTGCTGGTTGCAGGACATACCAGCCTGGAAGGTGACGAGACCTACAATGTCCACCTGTCCCAGCGCCGCGCACAGGCGGTGCGGGAGTTCCTGGTTGATCGGGGCATTGACCCCAGCCGTTTGCAGGCCAAGGGCTTTGGTTCCTCGCGGCCGGTTGCAACCAACGAGACTGTGGCTGGTCGCCACAAGAATCGGCGGGTTGAAATCAAGCTCCTGAACTCCTGAGCACAGCGGCGCGGCCTGTTGCTAATGGGCCGCGCCTTTCTTTAGACTGTTAAGAGGACCATATTGGTACCTTTTAATGTTGCGTGTAAGCAAACTCACAGATTACGGCACCGTGGTGCTGACGGCCCTCGCCCAGGAGGGCGCGTCGGTGCGTACCGCCGAGGAACTCGCCAAAGCGACCCGGATCAATTCGCCTACCGCCAAGAAGACCCTCAAACTTCTGGCCCAGGGTGGACTGGTGATTTCCGTGCGCGGGGCCCATGGCGGCTACCGACTGGCCAAGGACCCGGCCGAAATTTCCATGGCCGATATCATCGAGGCCATCGAAGGGCCCATCGCCCTGACCGAATGCGCCCGCCATGCCGGACGCTGCGCGCTGGAAAGTGGCTGCGCCATCCGGGCCCCATGGCAAGTCGTCAATGCCGCGGTGCACGCCACCCTGCATCGGCTGCATCTGTCCGATCTCAGCCAACCCACTTCGCTGAAATTTTTGGCCGCCTGAAATCATGTCTAGTAACGAACAAGAACTCGAGCAGATCATTCGCAAGCGCGAATACCGCGAAGGATTTGTGACCGATCTGGAGTCCGAAACGGTCCCGCCGGGGCTTGACGAGGACACAATCCGCTTCATCTCGGCCAAGAAGAAGGAACCCGAATGGCTTCTGGAATGGCGGCTGTCCGCGTATCGCCACTGGCTGGACATGGTTGAACCGGATTGGGCGCATGTGAAGTACGAGCACATTGACTATCAGGCCATCTCTTACTATTCGGCCCCCAAGAGCATGCAGGACCGGCCCCAGAGCCTGGACGAGGTCGATCCCAAATTGCTCGAAACCTATGAAAAACTGGGCATACCCGTCCACGAACGTGCGGCTCTGGCTGGTGTCGCGGTCGACATGGTGTTTGACAGCGTGTCCGTGGGCACCACGTTCAAGGCCAAACTGACCGAGGCCGGGGTGATTTTCTGCTCGATTTCCGAGGCAGTCGAGAAGTATCCGGACCTGGTGCGTAAGTATCTGGGCTCGGTGGTGCCGCCCGGCGACAACTATTTCGCGGCATTGAATTCCGCGGTTTTCACCGATGGCTCCTTCGTCTTCATTCCGGCCGGGGTGCGTTGTCCCATGGAACTCTCCACCTACTTCCGCATCAATGAGCGCAACACCGGCCAATTCGAACGCACCCTGATCATTGCCGAAGAACGCAGCCACGTCAGTTATCTGGAAGGCTGTACCGCACCCATGCGGGATGAAAACCAGCTGCATGCGGCGGTGGTTGAGCTCGTCGCGCTGGATGATGCGCAGATTAAGTATTCCACGGTGCAGAACTGGTATCCCGGTGATGAACATGGCCTGGGCGGGATCTACAATTTCGTGACCAAACGCGGCGATTGTCGCGGACCGCGTTCGAAGATCTCCTGGACCCAGGTGGAAACCGGTTCAGCCATCACCTGGAAATACCCCAGCTGCGTTCTGCGTGGCGATGATTCGGTGGGCGAGTTCTACTCCGTCGCCCTGTCACACAATCGGCAACAGGCGGATACCGGCACCAAGATGATTCACATTGGCCGCAACACCCGCTCAACGATCATTGCCAAAGGAATTTCAGCCGGCCAGGGAGATCAGACCTACCGCGGCCTGGTGAAAATTCTGCCCAGCGCCGAGGGTGCCCGCAATTACACCCAATGCGATTCTCTGCTCATTGGCGACCGCTGCGGCGCCCATACCTTTCCCTACATTGAGAGCCGCAACTCCAGCGCCCAGCTGGAACACGAGGCAACGACCTCGCGGATCGGGGATGACCAGCTGTTCTACTGCCTGGCGCGTGGCATCGACGAAGAAGAAGCCGTCTCCATGATCGTCAATGGCTTCTGCAAGGACGTTTTTCGTGAACTGCCCATGGAGTTCGCCGTGGAGGCCCAGCGCCTGCTCAGCGTGTCACTTGAAGGCGCGGTTGGCTGAGTTCTAGATAAGATAATTATGCTTAATATCAATAATTTACACGCTAAAGTTGAAAACAAGGACATCCTGCATGGCATCGATCTCAAAATCGCTGCCGGCGAAGTGCATGCGATCATGGGGCCCAACGG
>JBFIIN010000120.1:0-8930 GCA_041601225.1 Oceanococcus sp. | reverse complement strand
GCCCGCTTGGCGATGAAATTCTAGCCCGCAGCCGCGGACGCACGGACACGAAAAGCCCCCGCATCAGGGGGCTTTTTGGTGACCTGGGGCTGGCAGGTCAGCGCTGACTCAAGTTCGCAGTTGCGTGGGGGCGGGCCTCTGGAGAGCCTTCCTTAGTGCCGTTGTCGACCTCTGCCACATGGTCAAGGCATCAGTGGTGACCACGGCGGCATCACCAGCCGCTCTATAAAGCTGCATGCGGCTATCGCTGATTTTGCGCGTGGCTGGCAGCGCGCGGACAGCGAGGTCGGGTGGGAAAACCTGCCTGTTCCAGAAGCTGGCGCGGCGTTGGCAGGGTGGGGTGCGTCACAGAAACCTGCGGGACGAGTGGTCCTGTCTAACCGAGGTGTAGCACTTCGTAGCCATCATTTTCGGGGCGCGGGTAAGCGACTCGGTATTGGTAATTTCGCATCCATTCCGGGTTGTCCCAATGGCGGTTGTGGGCGGTCAGGTAGTTGAAATGGATGGTCGCGTTCGGCGTGCCGAACTTGGCCAGTCGAGCAATTGCGACGTCGTCTGGGTGTTTGAAATAGTTGCCGTTGGTGGACACCAGATAGTGCTGGCAATGCAGTAATTCTAGGAGTTCGCGGGATAGATTGTAGCGACTGCCATGATGCGGGATTTTGAATGCGTCGAGAGCTAGCGGCTGTTGTGGTGTTGCTCCCAATGCGCGGAGTTGGCGACACAGCAAGTCCTCATGGGCATCACCTGCACACAGAATACGTTTGCCACCAAATTCAAAAATGAATGCGATACTCGAGCCATTGGCCGTCGAGTGGTCATTGCTAAAGTTCTGAGCGGCCAACGCATCCACATTCAGTGTCCCAAAACTTTCGATGTCCTCACCGTCATCAGCGGGATAGTCTTCGATGGTCGAGCCTGGTTGTAGCCCGGCTTTTTTGCACTGTTTTTCCCAATCGGGCAGCAGGGCTGTCATTTTGTTCCGGTCGGGAGAAAGCAAGATGAGTTGGGCCTCGCCGAGCGTGATGCGACGCCGGCCGGAGTCGGGAATTTCGACGGGTCCACCGGAGAACTGGGCATTCCAGGGCCAGCTGCGATCAAGGAGGAGTGGTCCAAGCTCTTCACCCATGCGGGCGCCAAAAGACTCCAGATCTTCGTCCTGGTCTGAGGTGTTGGCGTGTGAGGCGAGTGGGGGCGGGATCTCGCCGTTGAGGTGCGACCAAGTGTTGAACCACACATGAGCAACTTGCAAGGGCAGCGTATGGTCGCCGCACAGTTCCAGCATGCCCTCAACGTGGTCGCGATCAACATGGGTCACGACCAGGAGTTCCAGGCGGTCTATACCTTGGGCGGCGAAATAAGGGCGCAATGCGTTCCGATAGGTCCAGGCCCGGCCTCCGTCAATGAGGATGTGGCGCAAAGGCCTGCCATAGCTCAGCAGCAAACAGTCCCCTTCCTTGGCAGGTAGCATAGTCACGGTTACGGGCTCAGCCATATGCAGGCACCTGGTGATGCGCGGGATCGGGATCCGCGAGTTGCTGTTTCGTGCTCAGTTGCACACACAGAAAGTTTTGGGATGGATCACTCCGCTCGGCTATGCGTTCCAGAATAAGCAGCCGCTGTCGTGCTTGGTCGTGCCCCTCGGAGACGAATCGGCGCAGTCCTTCCAACATGAGGCTCAAGCCGAAACTGAAAAATGGCAGGCCGCGTTCATAGGCGCTCATGAGTGCGCGGTACGCGGCGTCAGCCTTGCCCGAGCCAAGCACGAAATAAAGGGCCGATTCCAAAATCGCGCCATCGGGCAACCAGGGAAACCATGTGCTCAGATTGCGAACCCAGGATTGCCAGTCGTTTGCCTGGGCTCGATAGCTTTCTCGATCTAGATTCAGAATAAGCAGGTATGCCCCCAGACAGGCGACCAGGGGGTTGGCTAGTTTGCTGTAAAGCATGCTGCGGGCTGTCTCGAAATCGACCAGCCGCGCCGCCTCACTTATCGAGCCGTGCTCGATATATCCAAGGACGCTATTGATCATGGGGTCCGCGACCGTGAGTGCAGCCTGTTTTAATGTCTGCCCGGCGGCGCGGTCCAGGAGCATCTGTACTTGCGCTTCTCGGCCCTGGCTATCAAACCAGGGTGCAGGCAGGCAGCAGAGCTGCCCACAGCTGGGGCCCAGCGCCAAAATATACTGGCGCCGCACGGAAGCGCGGGTATCGAGATAATCGTCGCGCTGCGCGCCGTCACCGCTAGACCCCGCGTTGACGAACTCGTAGAGCTCCAGGCCTTCGTCATGCTGCGTTGGGGTGATGGGATGCCACACTCCGCCAAGGGCATCTTCGAGCTGATCTGGTGTCAGCGAGCTCTGCATGAGTGCGGCCAATTCCGCGAAGCCCAGGCTGCTTGAATCGGCAGAATGGGGAGTGTTCAGAAGAAGTAAGGTATCTACCGCCGGCTGGGTGCTTGCGGGCCCGGCAGTCAGGGGACCCAATATTCTGTCTTTGAGCTCGATCCCTGCTCTTCTCAAGCGTTCGCCGTTGGGCAGTCCCAAGTCGGGAACATGACTAGTCCAGGTCGAAATCCATTCGCTGTCGGGCGCGACGGCTTGTGCTGGAGGGATGCTGATCTTCTGGCTGAATTCCCCACGCAAGGCGTGGTATGCGCTCCATTCGTGCGGCCCTACGTGGGGTAGGTCGATTAGTAACCTGTTTTCCGTGCCTTGTTGCAGCGTCAATTGCTCGGTGCGGACCTGGCCGTCCGGCAGATTGATCTGAACGAGGTAGACCCCATCGGGCTGGCCGTCGAAGGCCGAATTGCTTTGGGCGCACTCACTGGAATAGTCGATTAAGGGCACCGTAATGCGGCCAACCCATGTCACCCCTTCGATCGGATCTTGCCGATACAAGTTTCCGCTCAGACCGCGCGAGCTTGCTCCGTCATACAGCAGCGAACGGACTGCAATCTTGGTGCTCATGTGTTCACCCGTATGGCGATTTCGCGATAGGGCGGAAACACGAATTCGCCTTCGCGACGGCCGGTCTTGGCGCCTATGCGAGCGATGAAATCGTAGGCGCCATAATGCAGTTGAGTCACCCAATCCCGGGCCTGTGGGGCACGCTGGTCGAGTACCGCGCCGTTGCGCTCGCAGCTCAACTGAGCGTGTGCGGTGTCGTCCCGCGGGTCGCAGCTCACATGGACTGGCACCAGGGGGGCGGATCGGAGTATGTGCAGATCGAAGGCAACCAGGCGTACCGCTGGATTCTTGATCTGATCGCCGCGCCGGGAAAGGCCGTGGTGAATGGCGGCGTTCAATTCCCCGGTATTGACCCGCCAGAGTCCATCCGCGTTGCGATTGTTGGCGGCGGTCCCATTGAGTGCCTTGATGAGTTCTTCGGCGTAGAAACTGGGCTTGTCACGGCGGCCATAGGCGCGTTCGCCCGCGGTAGTCGAATACAGCACGGCGTAATTCCAATCGGAATCGTAGGGACGGCTCGTATTGTCCTGAATTACAAACTGGCCACGGTGGTTGGTACTTTGCGCGATGTCAGTAACGCTGCGGCAAGCATCGACAAAGAAGCATTGGCGTGAGGCCGCACACTGCGCCATGCCGCGTTGGAAGGCGGAAAAATCCAGGGCGCCATCCATCGCGGCGTCGGGATCGGCCCCGTAGTCGGAAAGGAGCAGGGTAAGCCCCTCCAATCCACGCGCCACGCCATGGCCGCAAAAATAGAGCAGCACCATGTTGTCTTCATGACTGTCGCCGTTTTTTTTCCAGGCCTTTAAGGCGGCTCTGGTCTGTGGATAATTCGGGGCTTCTAGCGAAGCCGGCGAGTCCAGACGCGCGTGCGTATAAGGTCGTCCGTTTTCTTCGGTCGCCAGCATTCGAAGTGTGGCCAGCGGTCGATCGGGATTATGAAATTCGTCCAGCAACCAGTTCGCGACCGCGCGCGCGGAAGCCGGCGGCGAACTGAGTTGATGCAAGTTGCCATGGAGGCTGGATAGTGGGCCGCTGCCACCGAGCAGATGCGGATAGGCTCCAACCCCGATTACGATGGCATGGGTGGCCGGTGTGCCGCTGGCCAGGCGGTCAGGATCGGACCAGATCAATCCATCGTTCACAGCAGGCTCGCTAAGTCGTGCGTTTTCATGATGCAGGGCGAAGTTCGTTGGCGTAGTGGCTGATGCGGTGATCCAGCAAACCCTGTGCGTGGCGGTTCAGCACGGCAAGCTCGACCGACTTGAGCCGTTTGAGATTGGTGCCGATATTGGCTGCAAACACGGCGTCACCGGCCTGCACCTCACCCTTGTCGCTGTCAATTGAAAACCAAAGTGGTTTCGGCCCGCGCTGGGAGCGCCAGCTGAGTTCCAAGCGCGCGAATTGCAGGCCCCGAACCTGTTCCATCAGGATGTCGATGGACGAGCGGATCACGGCAAGCCCGGATTCGGTGGGTTCGGGCTCGGTATCAAAAGGCTTGCCGGCGTCGCTCACCAACGCATAATCCAGTTGGTTGCGCTCGTGGCGCAGCAAGGGATTGACACCCAAATTGTCGTAAATCCCGCCATCGGTAAGCGTCAAATACTCGACCGCCGGGCTGGGAAATACATCCTGGCCAATTAAAAGGGGCGGAAATACCGGCGGAAATGCCGAGGAAGCTGCGACCGCCTGGGCAAGCGGGAAGGCCTCAGCCGGACGCGTGCCCAACTCCCATTCCCCGAGCTCGCAATCCCCGCCGCTGCCCGTCACGAAGAAGAACATGTTGCCGGTCGCCAGATTCGTGGTGTTCAAATACAGCCTGGGGCCGGACCGCAGATCTCCGAGTGTCTTGCCTTGAAACAGATCGCGATCATAGGATTTGGCCAGCTGCTCCAGACGGGTTCGGAAGGGGTTCAGCGATCCGAACATGACCGATGAGACCGCGATAGAGCGGCTTGCCAGATACGCATGCAGCCGATCAAGGGCCTGATCATCGTCCCAATTGGCGGCCAGATAGGCGCCCGCGATGCTGCCTCCGCTGACACAGCTCAGCAAGTCGAGTTTCCACAGTAAACCCATGGCCTGCAATTTGCGGAATACACCCAGATGAAAGCCCGCCGCGCGAAAGCCGCCGCCCGATAGGGCAAGTCCCATGCGGCGCGATTCTCCGTCGATGATTATTGCCATGATTACCTCCCCCCAGTTCGCGAATTGCTGTGCGCTTAAAGACGAGCGGCCTGCACATGCATCCAGTCGAAATTGCGGTTGCGACCCAGGCTGACCCAGCCTTCGGCCTCCCAGCAGGACCACCAGGCATCGTATTGGGGGCCGGCAAAAGCAGCGCGTTCCCGGCTCCATTTGAGTTGATTGCGTTCCGGGTCGTAATCCAGCGCGATGCCCCAGGCATGCGTGGACCAGCGGCTGCCGCCGCGCATGCGCCGCTTGTTGTAACAGCCGCCATAACGATCCAGACGCAGCTCACGCAGTTGCTCGTGACCGTAATGTGCGAGCACCTTGGTCAAGACTCGGGTTAGAGAGTCCGCGACTTTGCTGTGGCAGCTCAGACGATTGACGTGTGTATTGAGGTCCCAGCTCAGACGATGGGTATAGGGCAGATCCAGGGTGACCAGCTGTGAGCTGCCCGGATTTCCGTAATAGGCCTTGAGGGCGGCCAGATCGTCCTTGGGCCATGCGTTCGGATTGGGCGGAGCCGCGCTTGGCGTGTCGCGCCAGGGCGGTGGGGGACTGCCGTGCTGGGTCAGGTGTAACAGCTCGGTACAGGCCTGTGCAGTTTGCGGTCCCCAAAACCCATCAATCGGGCCCGGGTCCAGCTTGCTGTCAGTCGCCAGGATTTGCAGGCAGGCGGTGAGTTTTCGGCGTCGTGAGAGGCTGGCATAGGCCGTACGCATATTATCGGGCAGGCGCTGCTGGCGGGTCTTGAACCATTGGTCGAGCCTGGCTTCGGTTTGGGGTCCGGCCACGCCGTCGATCTTCGTTTTGGGGATGCCGATCTGGCCCTGGATCAGCCGTATGGCAGCTACGGGTATATGCATGCGAAGCTCCTATATTGCGTGAATTGAGGAGGCGACACGGTCATTTGGTCTGGCCGCCGATCTTGTAATTCAGGCCGATATGCGCACTGAGATCCTGCTGGGCATCGGCCCGGTACTCGGGTTTGTTGGCCCAGACCAGGCCGACTGACAGGCTGGTGCCGTCGGTGAGTTCGCGGCTCAGGGTCGCGGTGCCGGTCGCCCGGTTGTTGCGCAGCGCGTCACCACTGACATCCTGGTAGTCCAGGCCCAGATCGAGACGTGTGCGCGGACGCGTCGAGGCGGCGTCCAGGGCCAGATAGCGGCCGAAAACCAAGGAGCCGAGCAGGGCGGACTTGGGCGCGTAGTACAGACTCAGCTCATCAGCTGGGCGATCGATACTCAAGGTGTCGGATTGGGTCCATTTGACGGCTAGCGTTAGCCACCAGCCATTCTCCGGATTCTGTATTTCGCTCGCCTGGCTGATGTACGTCGATATGGCTTGCATGCATAGCGGTTCAGCTTTGGCCGCAATGGGAATGCCATCAATGCAGTGTCCGTGCCGGGATACATCACGCAGCAAATCATTGACATTGGCCTGACCCAGGCTGGTTTCCAGGCGCAGTTCAGCGCCATGCTCATCGGGACCTACCAATTCGTCGCGGTGGCGTATGAACGCCTTTAGGATGAGTTGTGGCTGGCGGTTGATGAGCTGCGTTAACTTGAAAAATCCCGCGTTGTTGAGATTTTTGCGAAGCTGTCCAAGCTGAAGAATGGTGGCTTTCGCATTCTGTTCAAATTTCGAAATATAGGCCTCTGTCAGACAGGTCGCGAATTCCTTGGCGCGGCGCCTGTAGCCGGCAAGGTCGATAATCTGATAATTGTCCAGACAGTGGTAGACAAGATTGATCGGCGCCTGAAACCGAACCTTGAGTTGCGGGTCGCTGGCCAGGCGGGCGAGTCGCTCGCTGTAATTCGCGGTGCCTGATTCCAGGCTTTGCTGGAGCTTGTCGCGGTATTCCGTGAATTTCGGATCCTTGGCGCGGTTCGGCAATTCGGCGTCAAAAATCTCCATGAAAATATGCAACAAATCCATGTCGGCGAATGCTTCTTCATCAGTTTTCGACGGTACCGCGGCGTGTTCGAGCAATTTTCCGGAGAGGGATTCGTATAGTGCGGAAGATCGCCCAAAATGTTTGCCCGCGATTTGACCTTCATAGTTGTAAGCGATGGCTATTCTGAAGTCATCACCGGCGCCGAGCTCCTCTTTGAGGCGAGCGGCGCGTTCCGCGGAGACGCCATTTTCCACTTCGCTCAAGAGCTTGGGCTGATTCAGGCGAGCCGCGACATTGACGCTACCCGACAGGCCGTTGAGACGCGCGCTATAGTCCACCGCCAAAGCCCCATCCTCGCCCAGGCTCTGGCTCAGCGGGCCGCTGTTGCTGGAGAAATTGAGTAGGGATAGAAAATCCGAGATGCTCGCGTTACGGGCCAGCGACGGATTGGGGCCGGTTGCGATTGTGCGCAGTGCATCGAGCGCGGATGCCGATTGCTTGTTGGCCGCGGCGCGGTAGCGTGTCGTCGAATAACCGAGTGCCCGCGCCTTTTTTTCAAAACATTCTGAACCCGTGTCGGTCAGTACGCAGGTTTGGGCGAATGTCGGCGGTGCCTGTATCCAAAGTATCGCGGCGGCGCAGGCGACAAGTCGTGCGTTCACAGGAGCAGGGCCATGTAGATCTCTGCATCGACGCGAGCGACAGATCCCTTCACGCCCTCAATCTTGTGTTGGCATGGCGAGCCGGGTACGTGCTTGCCGGTCGGGTCGATGACTTCCAGGGTCACTGTAACCGTGGCCTTGCCCGTGAATACGCTATCCAGCTTGACCCTATAGGAGACATCGGCCTTGTGCAGCTTGCGCCACACGCCGGCGATGATTTTTGGGTGGGTTCGCACCCAGGGCCGCTTGCCCCGCGTGATGACCTCGAGATGATAGGTGACGTTTTTTCGCCGAGTTGCAGAGATTTTCAAAGTTGACCCGTCCGGAACTTTGGTAAATCTGCATGGATAGATGCTGGTCTCGGGTGCCGGTTCTGGTGCGTTCATTTCGTCTCCATGCAGTTCAAAGGCCGCGGTGCGCCAGTACGCGATGCCACGACTGGATGCTTCAATTTCAGGCTGCTCACCCCGGCGGTCCATGTTGGCGGCCGTAAAACAGCCAATAGCAGATGGCGCCGACAGCTGAACCAATGGCCGCCAATATTTCCCAGGTATATTCCAGCCACAGGCGCCAAATTTCGCTAATCGGATCGATCGGGATGGCGACGCGGATCGGTGGCAAGGTGTCGAGCGCCTCGAAGGGGCCCTGGCGGCTGGGCGCCCCTTGGATGGATATCGTGATACTGCCCTCGGCCTCCTCGTTCTTGTCCGTGCTCAGCGTCCACTCCCAGATGGCGGGATCTTTGCGCCGGATATTCCGCACCCCATCGTCGGCGGGCATGCTGCGCGCGCAGTTCAAGAGCAGGCAGGAAATGTCGGCCCGCAGGTAGGGCAATCCATAAGTTTCCACCTCGCCGCTGAGGGAGCGTGCGGCAAGACTGTCCGGAATGGCCTCGACGATCCCGGCCTGACGGCGTTCAAGCAGTAATGCCGTCAGATCGGCTCTGGATAAGCGGGCAGAGGTGGCCGCGCTGATGATTCCCGGTTGCCTGAATTTGATGGGCGCTTCCGGTTTCAGTGTTGCGTATTGCGCCGGCGTTGAAGCATCCGGCACGGGCTCGGGCGACGCTTTCTCTGCAATTTCGGCCTCGGGCGGAAGCGGGTCGCCGCGCGCGGTGGGATAGTCATTGGCGGAATCCACGCCATAGCCAGAGTCGAAATCCGGCGGATCTAGAACACCATCCTGATCCGAATCAATGAGGCCATCTTTCCATGG
>JBFIIN010000119.1:0-9020 GCA_041601225.1 Oceanococcus sp. | reverse complement strand
GCATATCAGATTGATCCACCGTCGCAGCAAGCCTGTCGTGTCCTGTTCCAAGTGCACACAAACACATGCAGAAAATGACAGTAGTTGACAGGTCAATCCATATCAGGAGTGTGGGCGGCCGGATCCGATGAGCCGAGACAAAGCGCTTGCGGTGCGAATGTTTCGATCGTGCGAGGCGAACAGTCGTGCTGTTTGACGAGAAGGATCGGGAAATTCGAGCGAAAGCGCGAAGTCGCAGGCCATTGCGTTTCTGCCGCCCACACTCCTAGCATGCAGCGATGGACCTGTATCGCGGTTACTCCTAGGTCAACACGCATGCGCCTGCTCCTTGCCGAAGACGACAAGCATCTGGGCGAGTCACTGCGCGCCGCACTCGAGCTGGATGGCTATGCGGTGGACTGGTTGCGCCGTGGCGACGAGGCCTCCGCAGCGGTGAGCACGACCGATTACGACGCGCTGATCGTGGACATTGGCCTGCCGGGCCAGTCCGGGCTCGACATCGTCCGCGAGCTCCGCGGGCACGGGCTGACCGTGCCTGTTCTGCTGCTGACTGCGCGCGACGCCGTCGCCGACCGGGTGCGGGGACTGGACAGTGGCGCCGACGACTATCTGAGCAAACCCTTCGACATGGACGAGCTGTTCGCACGTCTACGCTCCCTGCTGCGGCGCAGCGCCGGCATTGCCGGGCCCGCCCTGCAGGCGGGGCCGCTCGCGCTCAATCCGCAGCACCGCACGGCGACCTACCGGGGCCAGCCACTGGTGCTGTCGGCCAAGGAACTGGATGTCCTGGAGATTCTGCTTAGAAATCGCCGTCGTTTCGTGTCCAAGGCCCGCCTCGAGCAAGGACTGTACAACTGGGACGACGAAGTCGAATCGAACACGGTCGAAGTCTACATTTCGCGCTTGCGCAAACAGCTGGGCGGCAGCAGCATCGAGACCCTGCGCGGCGTTGGCTATCGGTTGGTCCTGTAGCTCCGGCCCGACGATGAAGCTCTCACTGCGCCGTCGACTGACCGTCACCGTCATCGCGATTTTCATCGTCAGCTGGCTGCTGGTCGCCGGCGCCACCACCCTGGCGGCGCGGGTGGTTCTGCTCAAGGAGCTCGATCGCGTTCTCGAAGGCATACTGCTGGTTGCCGAATCGGTCGGCCGACCCTTCATGTCCGGCGAGCTGCAGGCTCTGCAATCCCGCTTTTCCGCCAACATGGTCACCGTCGACCCCCGCCGCAGCATCTCCGACGGAACCCCCGACAATCCGGTGCAGGTGCGCCTGCGCGAGCAGGTCCTGACCAGCCCCTTCGGCACACCCAGCCTCAACGTCTGGGTCGGCGGAATTCAGCTGCTGGTGGGCGAGCAGACCCCGCCCTTTGCAGCTTATGCGCACATGCCGGCCGGAGAACCGGTGGTGCAACGGGTCGCCGGCGAAGAGTGGCGGGTGATGTATCGTCACGATCCGACGAACCGCATCTGGTATGCCGTCGGCATTGCGACCGGACGCGCCAGTTTCGACGCACGGCAGCTGCTCCTGCGCATGCTGCTGCCGCTGGCTCTCATCATTCCTCTGACCGTGCTGGCGCTCTATCTCGGCATCGCGCGAGGCCTCGGGCCGTTGCGGCTGCTGGCCGGCGAGCTGGAGCAGCGGCGCCAGCGCCGGTCGCTCGAACCGCTTGCGGGCGCGGAGATTCCGGACGAACTGAGACCGGTCATTGCGGCCCTCAACGAGTTGCTGAGCCGGCTAGGCGCGACCCTGGAGAACGAACAGCGCTTCACCGCGAACGCGGCGCACGAACTGCAAACGCCCCTGGCAGCCATTTCCACCGAAGTGCAGCTGTGCCGCCGCCTGCTTGAGGACAGCGCAAGTCAGCAGATGATGGTGCGCATTGAGGCCCGGGTGGAGCGGGCCACCCACTCCGTGCGCCAGCTGCTGATCCTCGCGCGACTCGACCCACAGGACGCCGTTGAGACCGAAATTCTGGACCTGCACGCGCTGAGCCAGCACGTCCTGTCCGAGCTCGGGCACATTGCCGCCGAACGCGACTTGCGGCTGGATTTCTCGGTGCCGCCCGAAGCTACAATCTCCGCCAATCGTGAAGCCCTGCTGATTCTGCTGCGCAATCTGGTCGGCAACGCATTCCGCTACACCCCGCCCGGCGGCGCCGTGAGCCTCGCCGCCACACCGGACAGCCTGCAGGTGACCAATGACTCGGCGTATATCGAGCGACCCGAGCAGCTGGCCTACCGCTTCGCCCGCGGACCGCAGGCTTCCGACGAGCCGGCCGGAACCGGCCTGGGACTATCCATCGTCAAGCGCATCTGCGAGCTGCATGGCTTCAGTCTGAAACTGAGCTTTGACTCCGGGCGGGGACGTTTTGTGGTCGCCGTCGGATTCTGACTCGCGTTCAGCTTCGCTTCAGGGTCAGGCGTTAGGCTTGCGGTCGCGCGTGATTTGCGCACGGAGACCTACCCACGATGACGTCAGAGCATCGCCCAGCGCGTCCGATCCTGTTTCTGGCCGGCGGTCTGGCTGCAGCCGGGTGCCTGGCCATGGCCAGCGCCTGGGGGACGGCTGCGGGACCGCGTGAATCCCGCGTCGCGATGCCGCACGAAGCCCAGGCCGGCGCCTGGACCGAGCCCGCCACCGTCAGCTTCAACCGCGACATCCGGCCGATCCTGGTCAAGAACTGCCTGGCCTGCCACGGTGACCCGAAAAAGCTCGAGGGGAACGTTCTGCTCAAAAGCTTTGCCGACGCCACAGGTGCGAGTGGATTCGAGCCGGTGATCATTCCGGGCGACGCGGCCGCCAGCCCGCTGATCCGCCGCGTTACTGCCCCGCACATCGAGCAGCGCATGCCACCGCCGGAGTCGAAGAAGCAGTTGACGGCTCAGGAGATCGCGTTACTGCGCGACTGGATCAACGCCGGAGCCCGCTATGAGCAGCACTGGTCATACATCAGCCCGCAACGCCCCGAGGTTCCTGCCAGCGGCGATCCCTGGGTGCGCAATCCGATCGACGCCTTCGTGCTCCAGAAGATGCGTGCGTACGGACTGTCGCCCGCCCCGGTGGCGGAAGATCGCGAGCTGGTCCGCAGGCTCTATCTGGATCTGAACGGCTTGCTGCCCGACTACGCGGAAGTCGAAGCCGCGGTCGGCCTTCGCCAAAACAATGCGCGGTACGGGGACCTGGTCGAGCATTTGATGAGTTCCACGCATTATGGCGAACGCATGGCCCTGCCCTGGCTGGACTGGGTGAAATACTCAGATGAGATCAGCGACCATGGCGACTACTACACGACTTTCTATCCCTATCGCAATTACGTGATCCGGGCCTTTGCCGAAAACATGCCGTTCGACCGCTTTACCCGGGAACAGCTGGCCGGCGATCTGCTCGACCAGCCGACCCCGGACCAGTTGATCGCCTCGGGCTACAATCACCTCATCGTGCGCGTGCAGGACGGCGTCGGGGTCGAGGCGATCCACAAATATCTGACCGAACGGGTCGACAAGCTGGGCCAGGTCTGGCTGGCCTCATCGCTGGAATGCTCGCAGTGCCACGATCACAAGTTCGATCCCTGGAAGCAGAAGCAGTATTACCAGTTCGCCGCCTTCTTCGCCGATCTCGATCGCATCGGGGTCTGGACAGTCGGGGTATCCGGCAGCTCGATCTCGCCGCGAAATGCCGACGATGCCTATTTCAAACTTCCTCGCGTCTATCTGCCGACCGCGGAGCAGGAGCAGGAACTGGCCGCGCTCGACGCCCAACTGGCCGATTTACGCGGTCAGCTTGAGGGCGCCGAGTTCGCCGACCGCGCCGCGGTGATCACCGCGGAACTGCGCGCCGACGCGCAGCGCTATCCGGACTACTACAGCTGGGTGGAACCGAAGTTCAGCGCGATGCTGGCGCTCGACGCCAGCGCAGAGTCCAAACTCATGACCGAGTCCGCACGCCCTCCCGGTGGCAATGGCGCCATCGTCACCGGCGATATTCAGTATCTGAAGCTCCGGGATGCGGAGCAGGCCGGTCGCGATTTCCGCATCCGCTTCGAGGTCGGGCACGACAAACTCAGCGCCCTGATGCTGCGCATCACCAAGCAGGGCGGAGAGACCTACAGCTTCGGCAAGCCCGACGAGGTCGCGATCCGCGAAGTCGAGTTCTCGATTGAACGTGACGGCGTGCTGCATCCACTCAAACTTGCGGACGCAGAGAGCACGGACCTGGGGATGATGGACGAATACCGCCTGATCGACGGCGATCCCGACACGATCTGGACCCTGCGGCCCGGTGATCTGGCCCACAAGTACCGCTACGAGCGCAAGGACGACCTGCTCCTAAAAACCATACACAATGAAGCTTTTGTGGTGTTCACGCTCGCCGAGCCGCTGTTGGGCGCGAAGGGCCACACCCTGCAGGTGGACATCCGCCACCGCGATCAGGCCAGCCGCGCACGCAGCATCAATCTGACCTACACGCCGATGCGCGCGGCCAGCCCGTTTCAGAAGCACGCACCTGGGCCGGTGGCGAGCAGCGGGATCATGCGCAGCCTGCGCCAGTCGCTGTATAACTTCGTGCACGAGCGGGTGTTCTTCACCGATTTCTGGGATTTCACGGCATCGCAGATTTTCACCTGGATGGCCACCAATGCCGGCGTCTCGGCACCAGTACCCTTCAACGACGTGATGAAATCGACCCTCGCCACCGTCAAAGAACGCTATGCCTGGGACGAGATCTTCCGCGACCATGTGGTGCTGCGGGCTCCGTCGATGCGCGACCTGGGCCGGCGCATCCGCGATCTCGAGCGACGCCGTGAGCGACTTTGGGGCGAAGTCGCACGCAGCTGGAAATCCGACACCTCGTCGCGGGGCTGGCCGGTGCGGGTGCTGAAGAACGGCCAGATCGCCGACACCAGCGGCGAGCGCGTTGGCCCGGGTTTGCCCGAATTCCTGCGCGCGCCGCAAATCAGCAATCCCACCAGGCTCGATCTCGCGGACTGGCTGGTCTCGGAGGACAATCCGCTCACCGCCCGCGCCTTTGTCAACCGGATCTGGCGCCTGTTCATGGGGCGGGCCCTGGTGCCAACCCTGGAGGAGTTCGGCAGCGGCGGCGAGCAACCCACCCATCCGGAATTGCTGGACTGGCTCGCGACTGAATTCGTCGCCAGTGGCTGGGACGTCAAGCACCTGGTCCGCCTGATCGTGAACTCAGCGACCTATCGCCAGAGTTCGCTGCCGACGCCTGAACTGGAGAAATTGGATCCACAGAACCGGTGGTTCGCACGCCAGAGCCGGTTCCGTATTGACGCCGAGTTTATCCAGGATGCCATCCTCAAAACGGCGGGCCTGCTCCAGCCGGGTGCCTATGGCGAGCACACGGAGCACGCGGGGGATTCAGGCCTCATTGACCGCGACCGGCGCGCGATTTATCTGCTGCGCAAGAACATCGAGGTCCAGCCGGAGCTGCGGGCCTTTGGCGCGCGCCCGCGCGAGAAAAGCGTTATTCACCGGCCAGAGTCGATTACCCCTATCCAGGCCCTGGCCAGCCTCAATCAGCCGCTGGTGATGCGCGCCGCAGGGCAGCTGGCCAACGCTCTGGTGACCGGCGAGCTGGCGCCTGACGCCGGCCTCGACATGCTCTACAAGCGCATCCTGCAGCGACTGCCCAGCGCCGAGGAGCGCGCCGTCTTTGCGGCCAGCCTGGCGGAGAGTTTGGGTGGCGCCGACCGGGCCTTCTGGACAAATCAGGCACGGACGCTGCTGAGCCTGCGTGAAACGACGCTGAGATCATGATGAACAGACGCGACTTCCTGCGTTCCCTGGCGCTGTATTCGGGTGGGATCACGCTCGGCGCCAATGTGCTGGGCGCGAACGTGCTGGCTTCCGCCGCGCCGGCTTATCCGATATTCACCGGCCACCATTTCGCGCCGCGCGCCAAGCGAGTGATGTTCCTGTGGCTGTCAGGCGGCATCTCGCCCTACGAATCCTTCGAGAACAAGTCCATCCTGTACCGTCTGCACGACAGCTCACCGGCCAAGTACAAGGGCCAGTGCTCGGTGGCCTGCCTGAAGCCACTCTACGAATTCAGGCGCCAGGGTGAATCCGGCATCGAGATGAGCGACCAGTTCCCGCACCTCGCCACGGTCATTGATGAGATGACGGTGATCAAGACTCTGCAGAACTTTGCTCCCGCCCATCCTCAGGCCAACAACTTCCTGTTTACCGGTGAACGCCTGAACGACATGCCGTCGCTGGGCGCCTGGGTCAATTACGCGATTGGCAGCGACAATCCACAGCTGCCCGGGTTTATCGCGCTGGGCGATCCGGGTTACGCCAGCAACGGTTTTCTGCCCAGCGATCTGCATGGCGTCTATTTCAACACCCAGGGCAATCCACTGGATTTTCTGGAACGACCGGAACTGGTATCCGCCGCCCAGCAGCGGCGCGCGGTAACGGATGTGGCGGAGCTCGACCAGCTGTACGCAAAGCGTGCGCGCGACGACAAGGGCATGGCTCATGGCAAAGTTTTCGAGCTGGCCTACCGGATGCAGTCGTCAATCCCCGCGGTTCTCGACCTCGGCCAGGAAGCCGGCCATGTACGGGAAGCCTACGGGATCAACAACGAGAGCACCCGCGAACTGGGCGTCAATCTGCTGTCCGCGCGACGCTTGCTCGAACGCGGCGTGCGTTTCGTCCGGGTTGCCGACATGGGTTGGGATCACCACACCGGACTCGAGACGCGTTTCCCGATCAAGGCCCGCGGCCTGGACCGGCCGCTGAGCGCGTTCATCGCCGATCTCAAGCAGCGGGGCATGCTCGACGACACGCTGGTGGTGGTCACCGGGGAATTCGGGCGCACACCGTTCAATGAAGGCAAGATCATTGGGGGCTTCGGACGCGGCCATAATCCGGATGCGGGCATTACGCTGCTGGCCGGCGCCGGAATCCGGCAAGGCCACGTCTACGGCGAAACCGATGAATTCGGTTTTGATTCGGTCAAGGACCCAGTCACCGTTCACGATCTGAGTGCGACGATCCTCTATGCACTGGGGCTGGATCACAGCCAGCTCACCTACGAACTGGGCGGGCGCAGCTTCAAGCCCACCGGGGTCGGGGATTGCCGTATAGCCCGCGACCTGTTCGCCTGATTCCCATGTTCGCGTCCCTCAGCTTTGTCGGCGAATTTCACCCGGTGGCGGTGCATTTCCCCATCGCGTTGCTACCCACCATCCTCCTGCTCAAGCTGTACGGCTGGCGGCGACCGCAACCCTGGGTGCGCTCCGCCACGGGCGTGTTGCTGCTGACCGCGCTGGCGTTCTGCATCCTCGCGGTGGCCCTGGGTTTGACCAATCGCGCGGCGAATGGACACCATGGCGATGCGATGGACGCGCATGCGCGGCTCGGTTTCACCACCCTGGGCGTGGTTCTGCTGACCAACCTGCTCCATTTTCATGGGATGCGGATTGCCGTCTGGGCGCGGGAGCGCGGTCCGCTGCTGCAAAGCGGCGCACGCCGGGTCGCCCGGGCGCTGCGACTCCTGCTGCGCCCTCTGAAGTGGGTCCTGATGATCCTGCTGTTCCCGCTGGTGGTGCTGTTCTGGCTGGTGCGCGCGATCTACCGCCGGACCCTGGCCGCGCGCATTGCGGGCGTCTGGCAATCCACATTCCATCCTCAACTGACCGCTGCCCATACGCGAACCCGGCGCCGGATTCGCACGCTGGCCGGGCGTACGCCAGCCAGCGCGCCCGCGGAACTGGCCTTTGCCCTCAGCCTGGTCCTGGTCCTCCTCACCGGCCTCAAGGGCGCCAATCTCAGCCACGGCGAAGGCCATCTCACGCGCAACATGCCCGCCCCGCTGGCGGCGCTGTTTGGCGCCACCGATCATGCGCAGGCCAACCTCCAGCTGGACCGGGCTTTCTACCAACAGAAGCTGCTGCCGGCGTTTCGCCGCTCCTGCGTAAAATGTCACGGCAGCGAAAAGCAGCGCGCCGGGCTGCGGCTGGATGATTACGGGCTGCTTGTCGCCAGCGGAGTCGCAAAGTGGCAAGACCCCTACGGCAGCGAGATCGTCAAACGCCTGCTGCTGCCGCGCGATGATCCTGCAGCCATGCCGCCGGTCGGGCACAGTCGCGAAGTCCGCAACCAGGACCTGGCCTCGCTCATCGCTTGGCTGCAGGGTCACTCGCTGGAGTCGCTGGCCCGCCAGAGCGGCGGTCTACCCGAGGACCTGCGCCAACTGGCCGACACGCTCGGTCCCGTCGACCCGGGCGCATTGGCGCGGCTGAGCGGGATTGCTGGACTGCGCGTCATGCGACTGGTTGCCGGGTCGGACCTGCTGATCGTCAACCTGAGCCATGTGCCCGCCGAATCCCTGGACGCGGCGCTCTCGGCGCTGCAGCCATATGCGGACCATGTCATCGACCTGAGCTGGGCGGGGCAGACCACGAGTGCCGCCGGCTGGCGCCTCGTGGCCGCGATGCGGAACCTCCGCCAACTTGATCTGAGCCGGAGCGACGTGAGCAACGCGGATTTGGCTAAACTGGCGAAGCTGCAGGCGCTGCACAGATTGAACCTGTCCGGTACGAAGGTTGCGTTGAGTCACACCGAACTGCTGTCGCTACTGCCGGGCGTGCGGACACTGCATCTGCCGGCAATAGCAGATACGTAGACATAGAAGAATTGAAATGCCCGCATCAGACGGGCGCTGGGGGAGCCATGAGGATGCGACCGAGTTCGCTTCTGACTTTGGGTGCGCTGGTCGCGCTTGCCATGCACGTGCCGCTGTGGGCGCAGGGCGAGGACACAAGCGCCTACGACGGGTTGTTCGAGGATTCCGGCAACACACCGGCTGGCGAACCGGAGGATCTGGAAGTCATCCCGCTGCCCGAGACGGCGCATAGCGCGGATCCTTCACCCGCTCCCGAGCCGCGCGATCCACCACGGCATGCCCAGATCGAGGAAATCGTGGTCACCGTAAGCAAGCGCGCGGAACGCGTGCAAGATGTCAGCAGCGCGGTGTCGGCCTTCAATGG
>JBFIIN010000118.1:0-9022 GCA_041601225.1 Oceanococcus sp. | reverse complement strand
CTCGCCGGCCAGCCAGCTGCTTTGGGCGTCACGCTCAAGAAGCCCCTGCCGCTCCAGATACCAGCCCACCCGGCGGGCGATCGTGCCTGCCAATCGTGTCAGCTCGGCACTGGTTGGTGCCTTGACCCAGCGAAAGCGCAGCCGGCCATCCGGCCGCTCAACAAAGACACGCGAAAATCTCGCGACGATCGGGCAAATCCGACGGACTCGGTATTGCTGCGTCTGCTGGCACTGCTGGATTACCAACGCGCTGAAGTGGGCGAACCCGGCCACCTCCGCCTGCGCTGGCCATTCGCGGGCCTGTTGCAGCAGCGCCCGGAACATCTATCGACCGTGGTGTTCGTACTGGCCATGCTGGCCACCACCGCGTTTGACGGGCTCAAGGCCACGCAGTGGTGGGTCCAGCTATTCTGGACTGACCCGACGGGTCTGCTCGAACAACGCTATGGCGTGCCACCGGTCAACGCCATAGCCCTGGTACGCCCCTGGTATCTGGCCTGGGAATCCTTGTGGCTCTTTGGCCTGCCATTTATCTACTTCGGCATTTATCTGAGCGCGATTGGCCTGGCCAAGCTCGTCACCCGATCGCAGCGGCCGCTCATGCAACTGGCATTGGACTTTGGCTATGTGGTTCTGCCCATCGCCCTGGTGTATCACTTCACCCATTACTGGACCCTGCTGCTGACCCACGGCCTGAAGGTGTTGAGCCTGATCTCCGACCCTTTTGGATGGCGCTGGGATTTGTTCGGTACCGCCTTCAAATTCCGCGCACCGATCCTGCCCGACATGGGCTTCGTCTGGCATAGCCAGGTGGGCTTAATCCTGTTCGGCCATATCGTCAGCGTCTTCATTGCCCTGCGTATCTGGCCGTCGCGTTCGGCGGCCATGCTCAGTCAGGTCCCCCTGCTGCTGCTCATGATCAGCTTCACCATTGCCGGACTGTGGATACTCGCCCAGCCCTTGACTGTGATGCTTATGCGCTAGGGCCAGTTCCTGGTGCGAGCCCGATAGCAAAGACTTACACTTGGCCGTCATGGCGGCTACGCCGACATCGATGCAACAGATTGATTATGGGTGAATGTATTCAATGTCTGAAGCGCCGCCGAAAGCTCCAGCCTCAGCGCGGTCAGGCCGCGTCATGCGAGCCCGAGTCCCGGCCGACCAGGCGCTGAACGCTTGAACTGCCCCACTTGCCAGTTCCAGAACCGTCCCGACGCCAAGTTCTGCGGCGACTGCGGAACAACGCTGCGGGCAAGCTGTGCCGAATGCGGCACGGAGCTGCGCAGCCATGCGAAATTCTGTGATGAATGCGGCACGGCCGTGGCCGGCGCTGCACCGGCACCACGCCCCACGGAACCCGGCGGCGCCCGCAAGACCGTCACCATCCTGTTCGCGGATCTGGCTGGTTCCACTGCGTTACAGGAGCGGCTGGACCCCGAATCCACTCGCCACTTCATGGAGCGCTACTACGCCGTGGCGCGCGAGGCCGTGGAAAATCAGGGCGGCAAGGTCACCCAGTTTCTGGGCGACGGCGTGCTGGCCATGTTCGGCGTGCCGCGGGTGGCCGAAGACGACGCGCTGCGGGCGGTGCGCGCCGGCGTGGCGATGCAGGAAGGCTTCCTGGCCTTGGCCGAGCAACAACGCGAAGCGATCGGAGCAACCGGTCTGCGCGTAGCCATCAATACCGGCGAAGTTGTGGTCCGCGGCGACAGCGACATCATCGGTGATCCGGTGAATGTTGCCGCGCGTCTGCAGGAGCGCGCCAGCAACGGCGACGTGGTGATTGGCGAAGCGACGGAGCATCTGGTGGGCGGCCAGATTTCCTTGGAACTGCTCGGTGATTTCGATCTGAAGGGTCGGGCGGAGAAGGTCAAGGCCTACCGCGTGCTGTCGCTGGAAGCCCAGCCCCGCGCCGCGCTGGCCAATTTCGTCGGCCGCGAAAACGAACTGACGCGACTGATGGCGGTGTACACCCAGGCAACAGAAACACCGGCCACCAAATTGGCGGTGCTGCTTGGCTCGCCGGGGCTGGGCAAATCACGGTTGCTGGCCGAGTTCGCGCGCCGCAGTGCCGCCAGCGCGACGATCATTACCGCGCACTGCGATGCGGCTGGCGGCGCGACCTTCGCACCGATTGCCGATGCACTGCGCAATCTGCTGGCCATTGAGGCCCATGCCACGGCCGATGAGCTACGCGCTCTAGTGGAAAACGCGATTCCCGAAACGGATGCCGAGCGCGCGCGCATCGCCGCGGGCATTGCCGGCATCTTGCTGAGCACACCCAGCGCGCCCGAGGAGTCCTTCTTCGTCGTGCGTCGATTCCTGGCCGGACTTTGCGCCAGCCGCCCGGTGGTGTTGATCATCGACGATCTGCAGTGGGCCGAGCCCCTGCTATTCGACCTCGTTGAACATCTGGTGCAGTGGGGCCGCGAGTTGCCCTTATTGCTGCTGATTGGGGGCCGCCCCGAGCTGCGCGATGTGGCGTCCAAATTTACAGCTGCCGGCAGTCTGGTCGAGGACGTCATGACTCTGGACGGCCTGGACGCCGGCGCCGCGATGAAATTGGCCGCAAACGTGATCGGTGCGGACGATCTGCCGGCCGCAGTCGCTGCCAAAGTGCTGACCACCAGTGAGGGCAACCCGCTGTTCATCAGCGAATTGGTGCGCATGCTAGTGGTCGAGGGCGCACTGATACGCGATGGTCAGCGCTGGCTGGTGGGCGAGGCGCTGGCGACCGTGACCATGCCGCCGACCGTGCATGCCCTGCTCGCCGCCCGCATCGAGCGGCTGGATCCCCTGCACTGCGCCATCCTCGAACGCGCGGCCGTGGTCGGCCGAAATTTTTCGCGCAGTTCCGTCGCGGCACTACTGCCCGATGAGGGTGAGCACATTGATGCCGCACTGAAATCGCTGCAGCGCGCCGAACTGATAGAGCCGGACAGTGGTTGGCTGCTCGGCGAACCGGTGCTGCGTTTTCACCATGTCCTGATCCGCGACGCCGCCTACCACCGGCTGCTCAAAGGCACCCGCGCCGCCCTGCACGAACAGCTCGCCGACTGGATCGAAGACCGGGTCGGCGAGGCCACCGAACACGACGAGATGATCGGGCGTCATCTGGAAGATGCGCACCGCCTGCTGGCTGAGCTGGGGCCGCTGAACCAGGCCGCCCAAAGCCTGGGCGAGCGAGCCGCCACACGACTCGCCGCTGCCGGCCGGCGCGCCCTGCAATCCGACGATGTGGAACTCGCGGCTGGCTTGCTGGGCCGCGCGGCGAAACGTCTCAATGCAGATGACGATGAGCGGCCCGCACTGATTATCGACTGGAGCGAAGCCCTGCTCTCTGCCGGTGATGTGAATCAGGCGGGGCTGGCCATTACCGAGCTCGAGAACCTGGTTCAGGACTCCGAACGCCTGCGCGGTTGGCACCGTTGTCTCAAGGGTCATCACACCGTATTAACGGCCCCGCGTGACTTGGCCGACACGGTCACCGCTGTCGCTGCGGCGGCATCATCACTGGCCAGCCTGGACGACGCGGCCGGCGAAGCCAAGGCGCATTTTGTGCATGCCCTGGCGCTGTCCAGGCAAGGGCAGGTCGGTGCCTGCGAAGCCGCCCTGGACCGGGCTCTGGCCGCCGCGCGCAAGGCCCAGGACCGCCGACAAGCCAATGCGGTGCTCGCCATTGCACCACTGGCGGCGCTATGGGGACCGAGCCCGGTTACCCGTGCCAGCGGCCGTTGCCTGGATGTGGTGCGAGTACTGCGCATTACCCAGGGTGCGCCGGCTGTGGAATCTGTCGCACTCAGTTGCCAGGGTGTACTCGAAGCCCTGCGTGGCCGTACAGAAGCCGCCCACCGCATGATCGCCTCGGGCCGCGAGATGGTCGAGGAACTGGGCATCAGCCAGCACCTACACGAAGACGATGTCTACGCCGGTTATGTCAGCCTGCTCGAGCATGAATTGCCGCTGGCCGAAAGCCGGCTGCGTGGGGCCTACGATGGTCTGCGCGCCCTGGGCCTGGGCATAGACGCCGCGCGCGCCGCCGCCCTGCTGGCCAGAACCTTGCTCGCCCAGAACCGCACAGACGAAGCCGTGACTCTGTCCCAGGAGAGTGAAGAACTGGCCGGCGATGATTTGAAGGCCGCCATTGCCTGGCGCGGCGTGCGTGCCGAGGCCCTGGCTCAGCGCGGTGAGCATGAACAAGCCCTGGCCTTCGCCGAAAAAGCGGTGAAAATCGCCGCCTCCACGGACGCCTTGCTCGACCATGCCGATGCGCGCCATGCGCTGGGCGTGGCCTTGCGCGCAGCCGGTCAGATATCGGAAGCCGACGCTGAGGAACTGCGTGCAAAACAACTCTGGGAAGACAAGGGCGCAACGCTTTTGCTCGAGCAGCAGCAGCCCGCTGAAACAAAAATCGACACGCCAGAGGAAATAGAGGAAATAGGAGACAGACCACGTTTTCCTTCGGAAACTCGTGGTCTGTCCCCTATTTCTTGGTCCCCTATTTCTTCCGACGACGACAAGGCCGACGAAGCCCGCGCCCGCTTTGCGGAACTGACCACTGATGTACCCCCAGCATCCAGTAAACGCCTGATTCAGCCTAACCTCGCAAGCGAATCCACAAAACGCGCCGTACAAGAGATGGCTGCGAAGAACTGGGACGCCGTACGTGCGCGCTTGCATGACGATCTGGTCGAAATTGATCACAGCACCGGGGCAAGCATGGGCCCGGACGACTTGATCTCATCCTTGCAATTGCTTTTCTACGGTGACCAGCCCAGCTATCAATTCGAGCCACTGGCGACATTGGGTCCTCATCTGCTGCTGGGTTTGCGGCATATCCGTTCGAGCGGAGCCAAGGGCAAACACTTCGATGTGGGTGAATATGCTCACACGTCCGTGACTCTCACCGAATCCGATGATGAAAGCCGCATGCGTTATGCCGAAGTTTTCGCCGAAAATAAACTCGGCGAGGCCATGGTTCGTATGCACGAACGTTACGCCGGGTCTCTGCCCGAAGGCCCGTTACGCCAGCAAGCACTTAATCGGGTCGAGACTTTGCGAGCCGTTTGCGGTGCGCTGGATGTTGACCGGATGGCGCAGTACATCGCAGCTGATGTACAGCATTTCGACCATCGTTTGGCCGGCGTCGGCGAGCTGTCGGGTGCTGCTGCCATGGTCAACTCCTTGCGTGTGATGATTCATGAGATGTCAGAGCACACCGCTGGGCAGATTATCGACGTACGCGCTTATACACCCGACACCTCGCTCTTGCTGTACGAGAGCACTGGGGTCGAGCGGCGTAGTGGTGGCCGGTGGCAACGTCAGGTCTGGGAGCTGACCAGGTGCAACAGCGAAGGCCTGATCGTGCACTGGGAGCGTTTTGATCCCGAGAAAGTTGATGAAGCTCTGGCCCGCTTCGCGGAACTCACCGCCGCGACACAGGCGGTTCAGGGGCAGCCTGCAAGAGAACGCATCGGGGTCACCCTACGCTCCGGTGTCAAACCCAATGCGATGACAGGCTTCATGGAAGACTTCGTCGCCGCACTCAAGCGGCGGGATTTTGACTGGCTGCGCAGCATGTTCGCCGACAGCTATCGTGAAATCGACCACCCCACCGGCAGTACGATCGACAATCAAGGCACGATTGCCTCGCTGGAACGCCTGTTCCGCTCGGAAGATCCGTATTACCAGGTCGAGGTGCTGGCGACGCTGGGCGAGTCACTGCAACTCGGAAAACACGTATTTGGCGCGTCTTCAGCCTCCAGCAAGAACTTCGACGTGGGCGCCTACGAAAATGTACGCATCCAGATCGACGATAGAAACGAGGGCTGCGAAGTCTTTGATGCCAAGCACCTCGCTGACGCGATTGGCCGTCTGTATGAACGCTATGCGCAAGCGCTGCCCGATGGCCCGGAACGAAAAACGGCATTGGCCATTAGCACCTTGTGTACGTTTGGACAAAGCTGGGATCTCGAGTTGATTTCTGCCCATCTGGCGGCTGATATTCAGTATGTCGACAATCGCCATGCAGGCATGGGTGAACTGGATCGCGACACCCTGCTCAACGCCCTGCGGGTCATGAAGGAGGAACTGACCGACAATCTTCAGGCCAGGGCTGAGGATGTGCTACGCATACTGCCCAATGCACTGCTGTTCCATTACTCGGACAGCGGCACCGACAAGCGCAGTGGCGGCGAATTTGAGCGCCATTCCTGGGAGCTTTGGGTATTCAGCGATGAAGGCTTCTTGTGTCACTGGGAGCGTTTTGAACCCGAGCAGCGCGACCAAGCGCTGGCCCGTTTCGCTGAACTCATAGCCGGCGCGGATGCAGAAGTACAAGCCGAATCGATCCTGAGCAGTGACCGCCCGCAACTCGCAAAACCTGAGGCGCGGGCTTCCGCGGCGCTCGGCAAATGGGCGACAACCCCGCCCGCAAATGCCGCCACGGAACATGCGACCCGCGCCGAGGCCGCAGCGCGCAGCGGCGATTTCACGGCGATGCGCGAGCTGTTCACCGACGACTACCGCGAGCTCGATCATCCCAATGGCGCCACGCTGGACGCCGACGGCATCGTGGCCTCCACGCAGCGGCTGTTTCGCGCCCAGGACCCCATCTTCCAGCTTGAGCCGCTCGCTGTTCTGGGCACCAGGGTGGCACTGGTTCGACGGGTTTCCGGCGCCAGCGCTACGCAAAGCCGACGCTTCGACGTGGGGCCATCCGAATACACATCGTTGATGCTCATCGAGGTCGCAGCGGACGGTCGTTCGCGCTACGGGGAAGTCTTCGCCGCCGACCGGCTCGGCGAGGCCGTGGCCCGTCTTTGCGAGCTCTACGCCGAACAGCTGCCCGAGGGCAGCGCGCGGAAACAAGCGCTGACGCGGGCCGTAGGCCTACGCGAACTCAGCGGCAGACTGGATATCGAACACCTGGCCAAATATTTCGCGCCGGATGTGCAGCATGTCGATCACCGCCTGGCCGGAGTCGGCCGCTTGTCCGGCGCCGAAGCCCTGGTGAATTCTCTGCAGATGATCACAACCGAACTGGCTGAACAGGTGGAAGGCCGCATCGATGATCTGTATGGGCTGACGCCCGACACCGGTCTGTTTCTGATGACCACATCCGGCATCGATCGCCGCAGCGGCGGGAGATTCGAGCGGCAGATCTGGGAGCTGATACAGAACGACGCCGACGGTTTCCTGATCCGCCAGGAGCGCTTTGACCCTGAACAGTTTGAGCAAGCCCGCGCGCGTTTTGCCGAACTGCAATCCCGGGCCCATGCTGAACCCGCAGGGCCGGCGAGTGACGAGCTCACTGCCAGCTTTTGCAACGCGGCCACGGACGCGTTTCGCGCGCAGGCCGTAAGGTATCAAGCCAAAGACTGGCAAGCTTACGCGGCGGCCTTCGCCCCCGATGTGCAGTTTTTGGATTGCCGCCCGATGTTGCAATTGGAAATCAACAGCCGGGATCAGTGCGTCGCGTATTACCGCCAATTGGGCGATCTGGACAACACGAAAGTCACGACCAGCATCGTCGCGACGCGCGGCGAACTGCTGTCACTGCAGCGTATGGACTATGAAGGTTCGGATGGGGACATCGGACCGAGCCAGGTCTCCGCAATCGACCTGCTCGAACTGAACGAGGCCAATGAAATTGGCGCCGTCATCCGCTACGCTCCGGACGACCTTGCGGCCGCTCATGCCGAACTGGATGCGCGTTGGCGCAAAGACGAAGCACGCTCTTATCCCGCCATCACGGCCGCCATGCAGGCATGGCAGGAAGCTTTTGACGCACAGGATTGGGATGCGCTCGCCGCGGTGTATTCCGGCGACCTCATCGCCACCGATCACCGCCTGGTCGGCTGGGGGGAATTTCGTGGCCCCGCTGGGCTGGTTGCGGCCCACCGCGCCTACCTGGAGCTGGCGCCGGACCTCAGTATGCGTGTCGTACACCTGCGCGCGAAAGCCCGTGGCGTGCTGGCTCAGGGGCTCTGGTACGGCACGCGCGACGGCGGCGAATTTGAAAACCTGCAACTGGCCGTAGGTGAATTGGATGATGAGGGCCAGATTTGCCGCTGGGACATCTACGACCCGAACAAACTCGCCCAGGCCCAGGCACGCTACGCTCAAATTCGGGAGGACGGCGCGCTGTAAACGGTGACGCTTTGCGCCAGCCCAGTCGCGAGTTCAATTCAAACCGTTATTGAGATCGCCGCGCGCGCATCTGCTCAAAGCGCTCGCCCAATTCAATCAGGGCGAGCATTTCCTGCAAGCGTTGGCGCAAGGTCAGTGCTCGCGCCCGCTCGATCATCGCGCGTCGTGGCCCCTCCCAGCCGGCGTAATCCCAGGACTGCTCGTCTCGCTTACGATCCTGGCTCATGGCGCCAAGCTCAGATTTTCGATGTCGTCCAGATCTTTCGCACGCCCGGCCTGCCGTTTCATGGCGAGCAAGGTGGGTAGCGACACGAATCGAATAGGCAGCCCCACATTCAAATCCTCTTGCAATGACGCTGCGTATTCAAGGCCAAAGTCGAAGGGCTCGGTTACGAAAAGGTCCACCGGCGCCTGGGGGTGCAGGTCGCTCACCAGGCCAAAAACCGTCAAGCCCTTGCTTGCGATCCAGGCTTGACGGCGGTCCGGCTCGGCAAACTGATGGATCGGCACAGGCGCCAGTGGCCGGTAGCCAAGCTCGGCCAGTGCCTGCATGGCCGCAGCGGCATTCTCCGGGGACAACTGAACAACCAGATCAATATCATGCGTGGCGCGGGTGTAGCCATGGGCATTGACCGCCAATCCGCCGGCCACCAGATAGCGAACGCCACCTCGATTCAAGGCAGCCACCACGCATTCCAGCGATTCCAGTATGTTGGGCAAGTCGAAGGATTCGATAGCAATGAAAAGGCAGTATATCGCTCGCGATCATCGGTAAACCCGGCGATATGCAAAACGGTCGCAGCTGCTCAACGATAAGCAGCGAATCGAGGCCGACTGGAATCGAGCCTCTAGCGCAAACGCAGCTTGCCGG
>JBFIIN010000117.1:0-9039 GCA_041601225.1 Oceanococcus sp. | reverse complement strand
GGATCGGTGCGGACCAGGGCCTGTTCCTGCTGGAGGCGGCGGCGACCCTGGTGCATGATTTGCCCGAGGCCAGCGAATTGCGCTTCGAAGGTCCGGCGACGGTCCAACCCGGTGATGCCTTCGTCGCAGCCCGGGTCGGCGTGCCCGTGCAGGATGGCGGGTATGCGGAGAGTTTTTCCTGGGGCTATCGGGCCCTGGCGCGCATGACTTACAACAGCGTGTTCAATCTGTTCAATGTCGAGCCGACTTTGGTGTTTGCCCACGATGTGAACGGCACTTCGCCCACACCCATCGTCAATTTCGTGGAACACCGCCGCGAGCTGCGCGCCCTGGTCGATTTCACCTATTTGCAGAACTGGCAGGTCCGACTCGCTTACACCAACTACCTCGGAGGCAGCCGTTTCCACGCCCAGCACGACCGTGACCACGTCAGTCTGGCATTGAGCTACAGCTTCTGAGCACTGCCGGCCCCTGGGCGCGGCTGCCTCGCCCTGGGCAGGCCCGCCCGGGGCGCGGCAGCCGGGCCAGATGCCATGCAGGCCGGCTGAGCTATGCTTGCCTGCATGCGCGAATTGCTGCTCGGACTGCCGCCCATCGCCCGCACCGATGCCCGAACACTCATCCTGGGTTCGATGCCCAGCGCCCGCTCCCTGTCCAGTCAGCAGTATTACGCACACGCCCGGAATCGCTTCTGGCCGCTCATGGGGCGGCTGGTCGGCGCAGGACCGGAGCTGGGCTACGCCGATCGCTGCGCCCGATTGCAGCAGCGCGGGATCGCCGTTTGGGATGTGGTCGCCCAATGCCGGCGCTTGGGCAGCCTGGATTCCGCCATAGAGCCCGATTCGATCGTCATCAATGATTTCATGACGTTTCTGAAGCTGCACCCGGGGCTGCGCCGGATTGCCTTCAATGGCGCTCTGGCCCGGCGCAGCTTCGCGCGCCATGTCCCGCCTGAGGTGCTGCAGAGCCTCGCGGACCTGACCGTGCTCGCACTGCCCTCGACCAGTCCGGCCAATGCCAGCTATTCGCTGGAGCGCCTGTTCAACCACTGGCAAGCGTTGACCGCGGACGCCCCCGAAAGCCGCGATTCGCGTTAGGATCGGCGCTTTCCAAAGGAATACCAGGACGCCCCTGATGCGTGTGTTCGTGATGGCTCTGATTGTCACCGGCCTGACTGGCTGCGCCACTGCTGGCGCACGGACAGCAGCCGCTGACGCGCCGCTTGCCTGCCGGTCTGAACAGGCCCGGCAATTCGATTTTCTGCTGGGCGACTGGGACATCGTCCAGAAGATCCGCCAGAACGATGGGGGCTGGAAGGAGTTCGGCGCCCGATCTTCCGTGCACCTGGCCATGGATGGTTGTGCAGTGGTCGAGGATTGGTCGGGTACGGCGCAGTTCTTCTGGGCGGGCATGCAAGAACCGCAATCGCTGCAGGCGATCAGTGTCAGGATCTGGAATCCCGGCAGCCAGCGCTGGATCGTGCACTGGATGGACTCCATGAACCCGCAGTTCGGCAACTTTGTGGGGCGCTTCGACGACCGGTACGCGACCTTCTTCCGGGTCCAGAAGACCGCGATGGAAGACGCGAACGCGGTCATCACACGCATGGCCTACGCGAACCTGGATCAGAACCCCATCCAGTGGGAACTGGCTCTGTCCAACGACGGTGGCAAGAGCTGGCAGCCGTTGTGGGTCCAGACCATGACCCGCAAGGTCGCGGAATAGGCCTGATCCGGATTCAGACAGCGCGCGGTGCGCTGCGGCAGACCCAGCTTGCTCAGTGCAGCAGATACCGCATGGCCTGATCCAGGCCCGCCAGCGTCATCGGGTGCATCTGATTGTCCACCAATTCCCTGGCGATCTGCACCGATGGACTGTACTCCCAATGATCCTCGGGCTCGGGATTGAGCCAGACAATCCGCTTGAAGTGCCGCTGCAGGCGCTGCATCCACAGCGCACCCGGCTCTTCATTCCAATGTTCGACACTGCCGCCGGCATAGGTGATTTCGTAGGGGCTCATGGTCGCATCGCCGACGAATATCACCTTGTAGTCTTCGCCATAGGTGTGAATCAGGTCCCACAGGGGCGTTTTTTCCTGAAAGCGCCGGCGGTTGTCCTTCCACACCGATTCGTAGATGTAGTTGTGAAAATAGTAATACTCCAGATGCTTGAATTCGCTGCTGGCTGCCGAAAACAACTCTTCGCACACCCTGACATGCGGATCCATGGAGCCACCCACGTCGAAGAACAGCAGCACCTTCACGGTGTTGTGGCGCTCGGGCATCATCTTGATATCCAGCCAGCCGGCATTCTTTGCCGTGGAGCGAATCGTGTCGTCCAGGTCCAATACTTCCTCGGCACCGCTGCGGGCAAATTTGCGCAGCCGGCGCAAGGCCAGTTTGATGTTGCGCGTACCGAGTTCCAGGCCGTCATCCAGGTTGGCGTAATCACGCTTTTCCCAGACCTTGCTGGCGCTACGATTGCCACCGGCACCACCAACGCGAATGCCCATGGGGTTGTAGCCGCCGTTGCCGAACGGCGAGGTGCCGCCCGTGCCGATCCATTTGTTGCCACCCTCGTGGCGCTTCTTCTGCTCCTCGAGCCGCTTTTTGAACTCCTCCATGAGCTTGTCCAGGCCACCGAGCGCCTCGATCTTCTTCATCTCCTCCGCAGAAAGATTGAGTTGCTTCATCTGCTGCAACCAATCCTCGGGAATCTGGGCCAGCATCTCATCGACCAGGGCTTCGGCGCCCTGAAAATATTGTCCAAAGACCCGGTCAAACTTGTCGAACTTGGTCTCGTCCTTGATCAGCGCGGCCCGCGCCAGGTAGTAGAAATCGTCTATTGAACAGCTGGCCAGCCCGGCATCCAGAGCCTCAAGCAGGGTCAGATACTCGGTAATACCGGGCTTGAGATCGGCCTCGCGCAGCGCATAGAAAAAACCACTCAGCATGATCGTCCTCCAGAGCCTATTGGCTGCGCCGGGCCATGAATATCAGTCGCTCGAACATGTGCACATCCTGCTCATTCTTGAGCAGCGCGCCATACAGCGGCGGCAGGGTTTTTTTCACGTCCGATTCGCGCAGCACGGCTGGATCGATGTCCTCGGCCAGCAGGAGCTTCAGCCAGTCCAGCAGTTCCGAGGTGGATGGCTTTTTTTTCAGGCCCGGGATTTCGCGCAGCTCAAAGAAAACATCCATCGCTTCCTTGAGCAACTTCTTTTTGATATCCGGAAAATGCACGCCAACGATCCGCTCCATCGTGTCCTTTTCCGGGAAGGCGATGTAATGGAAGAAGCAGCGCCGCAAGAAGGCGTCCGGCAACTCCTTCTCGTTGTTGGAAGTAATCAGAATGATCGGTCGATTTCTGGCCTTGATCGTCTGCTGGGTCTCGTAGACATAGAACTCCATGCGATCCAGTTCGCGCAGCAGATCATTGGGGAACTCGATATCCGCCTTGTCGATTTCATCGATCAGCAGCACCGGCTGCTGTTCGCTCTCGAAGCATTCCCAGAGCTTGCCCTTGACGATGTAATTGGCAATATCGTGAACCTTGTCCTGGCCCAGCTGCGAGTCCCGCAGACGCGATACGGCATCGTATTCATACAAGCCCTGCTGGGCCTTGGTCGTGGATTTGATATGCCATTCGAAAAAGGGGCGGCCCAGCGATTGCGCCACCTCCTCTGCCAACATGGTCTTGCCGGTGCCTGGCTCACCCTTGACCAGCAAAGGCCGCTCCAAGGTGACGGCGGCATTGACCGCCATCTTCAAATCATCGGTTGCCACATAACTGTCAGTGCCCTGAAATTTCATGCGATTCGCTCATCAAAGAAATAGTGAAATAGAGGTCAGACCTGGATTAGCGCCAGACGCAGGGCCAAGCCGACAAACAGGCAAGCCAGCAAGCCGCGGGTCCAGCTGCGAAATCTTGTGCCATCGCTCGCCGCCAGGAAGGAGCGGGCGGCGCCAGCAAAGTAGCCAATACTGCCAAAAATCAGCACCACGAGCAGGGTAAAGACTACGCCGTATGCCAGCATTTGTATCCATAGCGGCCCCAGCGCCGGATCGGCGAATTGCGGCAAGAAGGCCAGGAAGAACAGAGCCACCTTTGGATTGAGCAGGTTCATCAGCAAGCCGCGCCGGAACAGCGCGCCGGCTCCACGGCGCACAGGTGTCGCTGCGGCTGCGGCCGCAGCCTGCGCGCGCATGCTGCTCCAGGCCAGCCAGAGCAAATAGATCACCCCTGCCCAACGTAAAGTCTCAAATGCCCAGGGTGAGCTGCGAAAAACGAGGGACAGTCCCAGGGCCGCGGCGGCGGTATGGACCAGCGTACCACCGGCCAGGCCCAGGGCCGTGGCCACACCCCCCGCGCGGCCAGCGCTGAGGCCCGTGGCCGCCAGAAACAGGATATCCGGCCCGGGTGTAAGGATGAGCACAACCGCAGCAGCAGCAAATACGGCCAGGCTGAGCGGCTCAATCATCGGTGAATCGGCCGGTCATTGATCTGCGCACCGCGATCGTCATGGAGAGGCCTTCGCTGCGCGCGCAACAACCGTTGCGGATTGGCAAACCGGTCAGACTCGCCCGCCGCCCCGCTGTTCGAGCATGGCGACCGCAGGCAGGGTCTTGCCTTCGAGAAATTCCAAAAACGCACCGCCGCCGGTCGAGATATAGGAAATCTGCTCGCCGATGCCGTACTTTTCGATGGCGGCCAGAGTGTCCCCTCCTCCGGCGATGGAAAACGCCTCGCTGGCTGCCACCGCCTGCGCCAGAGCCTGGGTGCCGCCAGCGAACTGCTCAATTTCAAAGACGCCGACCGGCCCGTTCCAGACGATGGTGCCCGCCCCGGCCAGCAACTGCGCCTGCTGCTGGCGGGTCTGCGGACCGACATCGAGAATCATTTCATCGGCTTCCACTTCGGAGACCAGCCGCGTCTGCGCATGCGCCTCCGGAGACACTTCGACCCCGCACACCACATCCGGCGGCAACGGCACGTCGGCGCCCCGTTCGGCCATCAGGCGCATGACCAACTTGGCGGCGGAAACCAGATCTGGTTCGTGCAAGGAAGCGCCCACCTGGTAACCCGCCGCGGCCAGAAAAGTATTGGCGATTCCTCCGCCCAGAATCATCCGGTCGGCCACCCGCGCCAGATTTTCCAGCAGCTCCAGTTTGGTTGACACCTTGGAGCCACCCACGATGACCACCAGCGGTCGAGCCGGCTCCTTCAAGGCCGCGGCCAGGGCTTTCAGCTCGCCGGACAGCAAGGGGCCCGCGCAGGCGATCGGCGCATACTTCGCCACGCCGTGGGTTGAAGCCTGGGCCCGATGCGCGGTGCCAAACGCGTCCATGACATAGATATCGCAAAGCGCCGCATAGGCCTGAGACAAGGTCTCGTCGTTGGCCTTTTCCCCAACTTCAAAACGGACGTTTTCCAGCATGACGATTTGACCCGGCGCCACATCAACGCCGGCCCTCCAATCGGCAATTAGCGGCACCTCGCGCCCGAGCAACTGCGCCAATTTGGCCGCGACCGGCGCCAGGCTGTGTCCGGCATCCGGCACGCCTTCCTTGGGGCGCCCCAGGTGCGACATCACCATCACCGCGGCCCCGGCATCCAGAGCCTGCTGCAGGGTCGGCAGGCCGGCGCGAATCCGCGCCTCCGAGGTCACCCGGCCCGCCGCGATGGGCACATTGAGGTCCTGACGTATCAGCACGCGTTGGCCGGACAGGTCGAGTTCGGACATGTTGAGGATGCTCAAGAGTTCAATCTCCCGCTACGGTGGTTTCGTGCCGACCCGGCCAGCCCGCTTGATGACCCCGCCAAGCCGCTGCCCGGACCGCAGGGCACGCGGCTAGCGCGCGTTCATCAAGGCGACGGTGGTATCCAGCATGCGATTGGAGAAGCCCCATTCGTTGTCATACCAGGCGCACACCTTCACCAGGGTGCCACTCACTTTGGTCAGGGTCGCATCGTAGGTGCTGGACGCCGGGTCGTGATTGAAATCCACCGACACCAGCGGGCCGTCGCTGTAATTCAGCACACCTTTGAGTTCACCAGCGGCGGCTTCGCGCAAGATCGCATTGATTTCTTCAACGCTGGTCTCGCGCGCCGCGGTGAAGGTCAAATCCACCAGCGACACGTTGATGGTGGGTACCCGGATCGCAAAGCCGTCCAACTTGCCCTTGAGATCGGGCAGGACCAAGCCCACCGCGGATGCCGCGCCGGTCTTGGTGGGAATCATCGACTGGGTCGCCGAGCGGGCCCGGCGCAGGTCCGAGTGATAGACGTCGGTCAGCACCTGATCATTGGTATAGGCATGCACCGTGGTCATCAAACCGGTCACCAGCCCTATCTTGTCGTGCAGGGGCTTGACCAGCGGAGCCAGACAGTTCGTGGTGCAGGATGCATTCGACACAATCTGGTCTTCGGCGGTCAGACTGCCGTGGTTTACACCGTACACGATGGTCTTGACGTCGTTGCCCGCGGGCTGCGACACCACCACTTTTTTCGCCCCACCGGCCAGATGCGCGGCGGCTTTGTCCTTGCTGGCGAAGAAGCCAGTGCATTCCAGCACCACGTCCACACCCAGGTCGCCCCAGGGCAACTGCGCGGGGTCGCGCTGGGCCAGCACCCGAATCTTGTCGCCGTTGACGATCATGTAATCGCCTTCAACTTCCACCGTGCCGGCGAACTTGCCGTGGGTGGTGTCATAGCGCGTGAGGTGCGCGTTGGTATTCGCGTCGCCCAGGTCATTGAGCGCCACAATCTGAATCTCGTCCGTACGGCCGGACTCATACAGAGCGCGCAAGACATTGCGACCGATGCGACCGTAGCCGTTAATTCCAATCTTGACCGTCATTTCCTCTTTCCCTTTGCTGGTATGCGGATGCGGCGTCGGCTCAGGCGAGCATGGCCTGCATCCGCCGGGTCACGTCTTCGGCGGTAATGCCGAAGTGTTCAAAGACTTGATCGCCGGGCGCGGATTCACCGAAGCGATCCACCCCAATGACATCGCCGGACATGCCGACGAAAGCGCGCCAGTACAAGGTCACGCCGGCTTCCACCGCCAGACGCTTGCTGATCTCCGGCGGCAATACTGAATTGATGTAGTCGGCGTCCTGGGCCAGAAACAGGTCTGCACAAGGCATGGATACGACCCGTACCCGGCGCCCTTCCTCAGCCAGGGCTTGGGCCGCAGCGGTGGCCAGTTCGACTTCGGAACCGGTTGCGATGATCAGCGCCTCAGCGTCGCCCTCGGGCTCATACAAGACGTAGCCACCGCGCCGGATATCCGCGAGCTGCTGCGCATCGCGCGGCTGCGGCTCCACATTCTGCCGCGTCAGGGCCAATACCGCCGGGCCACTGTGCCGCTCAATGGCCGCCTGCCAGGCGGCGAATGTTTCGACGGTGTCGCAGGAACGCCAGACATGCAGGTTGGGGATCAGGCGCAGACTGGACAGGTGCTCGACCGGCTGATGGGTCGGCCCATCTTCACCCAGTCCGATGGAATCATGGGTCAGGACAAAAATGCTGCGCTGTTCCATCAGCGCCGCCATGCGGATGCCGTTGCGCGCGTAATCGGAAAACACCAGGAAGGTGCCACCGTAGGGGATGAAGCCGCCGTGCAGGGCCAGCCCATTCATGATGGCCGCCATCCCGAACTCCCGCACGCCGTAATAAATGTAGCTGCCGCCCTCACCGCCGGGCTCGAGCGTTGTTGCGCCTTTCCACAAGGTCAGATTGGAACCGGTCAGGTCCGCCGAGCCACCAATCAGCTCGGGCAGGCGTGGACCCAGTTCGTTGAGCGCGGTCAGCGACGCCTTGCGGGTTGCCATCTTGGGATTGTCCGCCTGCGTTGCGGCCAGGGTTGCGGCGAATTCCGCGCTGAACTGCGCGGGCAAATCACCAGCCAACCGGCGCCGCAACTCAGCGGCCAATTCGGGATGAGCCGCGGCGTAGCGGTCCATCAGTTTGCTCCAGGCAGCCTGTTTGCTCGCTCCCGTGACACGGCCGTCCCAGCCGGCGCGAACCCGGTCGGGGATCTCAAAGGCCGCATGCGGCCAGCCCAGATGTTCCCGTGCCGCGGCGATCTCTTCATCACCCAGCGGTGCACCGTGCGTGGCTTCCGAACCCTGCTTGTTGGGCGCGCCAAAGCCAATAATGGTTTTGCATTGGATCAGGCTGGGCTGATTGGTCTCGGCCCGGGCGGATTCCAGAGCCTGCTCGACCTCCGCCGCATCATGACCATTGACATTGCGGATCACCTGCCAGCCATAGGCTTCGAAGCGCGACGCCGTGTCATCCCGGAACCAGCCATCGACATCGCCGTCAATGGAAATATCGTTGTCGTCGTACAGCACGATCAATTTACCCAGCGCCAGCGTTCCGGCCAGCGAGCAGGCCTCGTGTGAAATACCTTCCATCAGGCAACCGTCGCCTGCAAGAACATAGGTGTGATGATCCACCACGGCAAAGTCGTCGCGATTGAATTCGGCCGCCAGGCATTTCTCCGCCAGCGCGAAACCCACCGCGTTCGCCAGTCCCTGACCGAGGGGCCCGGTGGTGGTTTCCACGCCGGGGGTCAGGCCATGCTCGGGGTGGCCCGGGGTTTTGGAACCCAGCTGACGAAAGTTACGCAGTTCGTCCAACGACAGGTCGTAACCGCTGAGATGCAACAGCGCGTACAACAGCATCGAGCCGTGGCCATTGGAAACCACGAAGCGGTCGCGATCCGGCCAGGTGGGATCCGCCGGATTGTGCTTGAGGTAATCGTTCCACAATACCTCGGCGATATCGGCCATGCCCATGGGCATACCGGGGTGTCCACTATTGGCCGCTTGTACGGCGTCCATGGCCAATGCGCGCACCGCATTGGCCAGATCTATTCTGGAAGGCATTGATTCCCTTGGAATTTTGCCGCACACGCGCGGCTGAATCGGGCGCTATTGTCACTCACCGGAGCAAAACGCGGCAAGCGGCACCGGCGCGGCTGTATGATTCCGGATCGAGAATACAGGCCAAGTGAGTTCGGAAACCGGC
>JBFIIN010000116.1:0-9052 GCA_041601225.1 Oceanococcus sp. | reverse complement strand
GGGGACAGTTCCCAATGACGGGTCTGCGCGGCGGGATTGGCGCGTGCATTCTCGAAATTGATGCGCGAGATATCCGTCAGCTGGTCGCAGTCTATGCCGTGGCGGCGCTCGTATTCATCAATGATGCGGTTGAACATGTAGGGCCAGGGAAAGCTGCACTGGGTGGCCTCGCGGCCGCGAAATGTCGCAACCGCGAGATGCTCCGCGCCAGTCCGCCCATCGACATTGCGCATCAGCTCCAGGCCCAGCACACAGGCCAGCTCGTAATGGCCGGCCTCGAGGTCTCGCATCGCGGAAAGCACTGCGATCGAGCCCGAGGCGCAGGCCGCCTCATGCCGGCTGCCCGGCACGCCACTGAGTTCCGGATGGGCTTCGGCCAGGAAGCCGTTCAACAGGCCCTGTCCGGCAAACAGATCTCCGACGAAATTGCCGACATGGCACACCTCGATCTGCCCGGGCTCCAGGCCGGTCGCCTGCAGCGCTTCGTCGAGCACCTCGCAGAACATCTCATAGAGGCCCTTGCCTTCACGCGCCCAGTTGCGGGCGAAATCGGTCTGCTCGCCGCCAAGTATGTAAATCTCGCTCATCGCGGCCCCAAAGCCTCCTCGATCAGGTCCGGTAACCGGTACGGCGGCACCTCGCCGAGCGGGCTTGGTGGCGGGGCGGGGCTACCGCTCATGTGGCGGACACGATCTGATCGCCGCGCGCCCAGGTGGCGTGAAAGCCGGCCGGCACCCGCCGGGGCAGCCGGATCCGCGCCAGGGGCGAACGCGCCAGATCACGGGCATCCATGATGCGCACCTCGGATCGCTGGCTGGCCTCGTCCGTTGTGAAGCTCACCAGGTATCCCTCATCTTCCTCAGCGCCGCCGATGCGGGGCGCAAAGGCCGCCTCGGATCCGAACACGCCCGGTTCATAGCGATGCATGACCGGCTGCCCGGTCTCCAGCTCGTATTTGTAGATCCCATCGAAGCGCAGGGTCTCGGTGGGCGCGATCGACATCGCATAGCCATATCGGCTGCGCTGGCCGCTGTAATCCTGATTAATGAGCGGAAACTCACAGATACGGTCGTCCAGTTGCCGACAGCGAATTCCGCCCGTCGCAAGGTTCATTCGCCACTCGCACATCACCGCCTGGAGGTTGAGCACCGTCACCATGGACGCATAAGGACCATGCTGCGGATTGGGGCGCAGGCCGTTTGGCACCATTTTGCAGGCGTGCATCACCACCACGTCACCGTCTTCCCAGGCGTTGACCACGTGGTAGATATAGCAGGGGTCCGTTTCAAACCAGCGGATATCCGTGCTGCAGCCATTGCGCGGAATCACGCCAAACCGCGCCGGAAGATCCGCCACGGTGATCGACCATTTTCCGGCGCGCCGTGCCTCGTCGGTAAACACGACCGGCAGGTCATGCACTATGGCGTAGTTCTGCGTGATGGCCAGATCATGCGGCAGGCGCGGTCCCGGCAACTCGATCTGCTGGAAATTCAGCAGCTGATTGTCCGCGCTGACCACGCCCAGCGCCATCCAGGGCTCGTACAGGGCGTAATCGAAGAAGACGAATTCGCCATTCCGCGGATCCACCTTGGAATGAGCGGAAACGTGCCGTGGCAGACGCCCGCCGAAGGTCTCCTCACCCAGGGTCTCGAGCGTGCGTGCGTCCAGCCGAACCGGGTTTCCGCTGATATACCACAGGGCCAGCAGGCTGCCTCCGTGGAGCACCACATCTGTATTGGCGGTGTCCTTGTAGGGTTTGACGATCCGCTCCTGACTCGCCGGTCGCAGCACGCCACCGACCCGGCTCTCCCCACGCTGACCGTCCAGAAAATCCTGACCGCGCACATACCGGTTGCGGTATTCCGCCCGGCCATCCTCGAAATACACGCCGTGCAGCATCCCGTCGCCATCGAACCAGTGATGAAGATCCTGCGGAGCACTCAGGGGATTCGGTCCGTTGCGCAGGTAAGCGCCATGCATATCGCGGGGAATTTTCCCGATCACCTCCAGCTCAAGCAAGGTCAACTCGTCGGAGACCGGGGCATAGCTGCCATGCAGATAGGGATTCAGCGCGTTCAATCCCGGCGCGGGACTGCCCGGTGGCTTTGCAGGATCGGTCTGGTTCATCGGGGCAGGTCCTCCTCCGGCTGTCCGGAGCTTCACGTGGGTCTTTTGTCGCGCGGTCTCGACTGCATGATAGAACTGTTATTTGGCGAATCAAAACCCGGCTTCAGGCCGCTGCCGGACTGACAAAAGCAAGCCATATCAGACGTTCTGAGGCCCGCATCGCAGGCCGGGAAACCGTCGTGCCCCAGCAGAGACACGCAGAGCAATTTCCGCGTCAGTCCTGCCGCACGCGCGGCCATGTGCTCAGCTGAAGGTGATTCCGGCTGGCCGACGCACGAATTTGGCCACGCGCGCTGGCGGGCGCCGCCCGGCCGTCACCTGGCCGGACTGGACATTCAGCCCTGCAGGGCATGCATCAACGCACCCTGCAGAGTCGGATAGCGGAACTGAAATCCCAGCGCCGGCAGTCGTGCCGATACCACGCGCTGGGAGCCCAGCAGCAGGCTGCTCATCTCGCCCAGCAGCAGGCGCAGCACCGCGGCCGGCACGGGCAACACCGCAGGCCGGTGCAGGGCGCCGCCCAGCGCCCGCGCGAAGTGGGCATTGCGCACCGGTTCGGGCGCCACCGCGTTGTAAACGCCGCGCATCTTCGGCTCCTCCAGAGCCTGGACAATCAGTCGTACCGCGTCATCCAGTGCGATCCATGACATCCATTGCCGGCCATGGCCCAGCCGCCCGCCCAGCCCGAGCCGAAAGGCCGGCAACATGCGCTGCAGCGCACCGCCGCCCGGCCCCAGCACGACGCCGAAACGCAGCACCACCTCGCGCGTCTGCGCCGGCAAATCGATGCTGCGTTCCCAGTCCCGGCAAAGCTGCGCCCCAAAGTCGCTTCCCGCCGGCCCATCCTCGTCGACTGGCTGGTCACCGGTGTCGCCGTAGTAACCGATGGCCGACGCCGAAACAAACGCCGGCGGCGGCGCTTTCTGTTGCCGTATCCAGCCGCACAACAGCGTCGTCGTGTCCAGCCGACTGGCACGCAATGCCGCCTGGCGCCGATGCGTCCAGCGCCCGCCAGCAATGTTCGCGCCGGCCAGGTTCACCACCCCGCGGCAGGCGCCAATCTGGCCCAGCGCCGGGTAGCCCGCCTCGGGCGCCGCGCCCGGCCGACGACTGAGCACGATGACCGGCGTGCCACGCTCCTGCAGCGCGGCCTGCACTGCCCGACCGATATATCCGGTCCCGCCGGCAATAATGATTGCACCGTCCTGACTCTGCATGGCGACCCTCCTGCGCGCTATCATCCTCCCGATCGCGGCGGAATGCCAAAGGAGCAGCGATGCGTGCGATGCGCCTGCACGGCCCCGGACAGGCCCTGCAGCTGGACGAGGTGCCGATACCCGCCCCCGCGCCGGACGAAGTGCTGGTTCGCGTGCATTACTGCGGGGTTTGCCGTACTGATCTGCACATACTGGACGGCGAACTGAATCCACCGACCTGGCCGGTGACACCAGGCCACGAGGTGATCGGGACGGTCGCGGCTCTGGGCGCGGCGCTGTCCGGTCCGCCGCCGGGCCAGGCGGTGGGCGTACCCTGGCTCGCCCAGACTTGCGGACGCTGCCGTTTTTGCCTTGAAGCGCGGGAAAACCTGTGCCCGTACGCCCGCTTCACCGGCTTCAGCCAACCGGGCGGATATGCCGAGTATCTGACCGTAAATGCCACTTACTGTTTTCCCCTGCCGGAAGGGATCAATGGCGCCGAGGCGGCGCCACTGCTCTGCGCCGGCCTGATCGGCTATCGCAGCCTGCGCCTGGCCGGCGACAAGCTGGCCACCATCGGCCTGTATGGTTTTGGCGCGGCCGCCCACCTGGTGGCACAGCTCGCGCTGGCGCGCGGCATAAGCGTCTACGCCTTCACGCGCCCGGGAGACACGGCCGGCCAGCAGTTCGCGCGGAGCCTGGGCTGTTACTGGGCCGGCGGCACGGATGAGTCACCGCCCCGCCCTCTGGATGCCGCGCTGATCTTTGCGCCAGCCGGAGACCTGGTCCCGCTCGCTTTGGGCCATCTGGATCGGGGCGGCCGCGTGGTTTGCGCCGGCATACACATGAGCCCTATCCCGGCATTCGAATACGCCAGGCTGTGGCTCGAGCGCAGCATCCGTTCGGTGGCCAATCTGACCCGCCAGGACGGCACGGAACTGCTGAAACTGGCCAGCGCGCTGCAGCTACGTCCCAGCGTCACACTCTATCCGCTGAATCAGGCCAACCGGGCGTTGGACGATTTGCGACATGGCCGTTTCGACGGCGCGGCCGTGCTCGAGGTGGGCTGACAGCGCAGGTCGGTGGCCCCGATCTCGACGCCTGGTGTGAGATCCGCAGGGCAAAGGGCCGGCGGACTCCCATCCCGGAATTGGGTCCGCGCCACGCGCCCCAACGGCGCCGCGCTGTTGCAGGTCTTCACTCTGGCGGCAGCGCCGAATCCGACCGCCGGGCCGGTGCTACCGATCACCGCGTCGGGGACCCGCCCGCCGGTGGCCCATGCCCCGGTGGACCAGACTGCCACAACCGGCGAATACATCAACTCCCGGCGCGGGCATCAACAACTTACGCAACGTGCCCAGAATCTGCACCAACCAATCCGGGGTAGCGCCAGCCGGCCGGCGAGTCTCTGCTGGCTCTGAATCTTGCCGGACACAGGCGACAGGCCATCAAGCAATACCTCACTCAGGGCAAGCCACCTGCCCCGCGCGGGATTTGGCGTGGTGGTGGTCTCGCAGTCGATTTCCGCGAGGGCCGCGCGACGCCCCTTAGGCCAGCGCGCTGGAATTGAGGGCCGGAATCCTGGGGACCAGCCCCAGCTCATCGCGATGAAACCGACGCCTGTGCTTTATCCAAAGAGCCTGCCGGCGCCATGCTGCCACAAGACCGAGTTGTCGAGACCTGATGCAGATCAAGAAGTTCATGAGCCTGCTGGCCTACCCTCGGGCTACGTATCCGAAGAGTGCCAATCCTGAGCCGTGGCGCCTTGATGACCTCAGCACGTTGCGGTGGGAAACGGAGGGAAATCATGAAAGTGTTCAACAGCATCACGCTTGGTGCCGGTCCCACGCTTGCCCTGTGTGCCCTGGTCCTGGTCATGAGCGCCTGCGACGGCCAGGACGGCAAGGATGGCCAGGACGGACGGGATGGCGCTCCCGGCTCTTCAGCGCCCGGCGCCGACCCCATCCAGAGCGCAATCGGCAAGGGGCAGATCGAATCCTGTGCCACCTGTCATGGCAATGCGGGCGACAGGCACCAGGCCCGGTACGACAACTACATCGACCCCAGCACACTGGAACTGCGGCTGCTGAGCGTCAGCAGCGTGCCCAGTGGCGGCGATTTCACCGTCACCTTGCGATTCCGGATCACTAAGAACGGCCAGCCGTTCGTCGACTCCGCCGGACTGCCTTCGCTGGATCAGAAGCGCTTCTACATGGTCCGCTATGAGGCCGCGACTGACCAATACCTGCAGGGCAATTCCAGACTGCGCGAATCCAACGCCGTGCCAACCACAACGCCCGGAGAGTACCTGCTGAGCCAACCGGGCATGCCCTTCGCGCCGGAAAGCAGTGACGCGCAAGTCTACGGCTACATCGCCTCTGGCGCCCTGTTTGAACACGCCGGTCCGACCTCTGAATTCCAGGACGGCACCCACGTGCATCTGTACGACAACGTGTCGAATGACGCACTGGCATTCGGAGCGGCGGCAGACACCAACGTCAACGCGTATTCATCGTCGGCCAATGTCACCGGCTGCGAAAGCTGTCATGGCGCGCCCTATTACAAACACGGCTACCGCGCCGCCCAGGTTGCCGGCTTGCCCGACTTTGCGGCGTGCAAGAGTTGCCACTTCGACGACCGCAACGGTCGGCACACTGACTGGCAGTACATGGTCGACGACCCGCTGGCCTGGGCCAACGGCGTCGCGGAAACGGCCGACTATTCTTACAAAGCCACGCTGATGAATGTCACGCACATGGCGCACGCCATGGAGTTTCCTTTCCCGCAGTCCATGGCCAATTGCGCAACCTGTCATGCGGACAAACTGGACCAGGTGCTGGCCGATGAGAATTTCACCGCCGAGACCTGCAAGAGCTGCCATCCGGTGCAGGGCATCGGCGCCTGGCCCGAACTGGGTGACCAGGCCGAGGGACCCTACTACCAGGCGCATCGGGCGCCAGCGTTGCAATACCTGTGGACGCGCGCGGGCGTCGAAAGCGTGCACTCCATCGAAGCCGACTGCCGGACCTGCCATTCGGCGACGACCCCGGTGCCGCGCCTGCGGGAACTGCACTCCGGCTTCGACAAGCGGATTGCCGATGCCAGCGGTCAGCGCTATGACGAGATCTATACGGTCTCGATTGACGAGGTCAGTCGCTCCGGCAACCTTCTGACCATCGCATTCAGCGCCAGTGATCCGGATATCGCGCCCGAGCTGCTGGTGTCCTTCTACGGCTGGGATACCAAGCACTTCCTGGTACCGTCCCATACCCGCGATTCCAACCCCGCCTGTCAGTCGCGCGGTCGGCCCGGCTGCCGGATGGAGTACGAACCCGGAGATGACAACCCGCTGTTTACCGAAAATGCGGGCAGTACCGCCGGCGCGTGGAGCGTGACCCTGGATATGGCTGCCTTCCAGGCGATTGAAACCGACGACATACCAACCCTGATCGCCAATGGCGATGTGAGCCGCGCCGAGATCACCATCACGCCCCAGCTCACCCTGAACGGCGTGCGGCTCGGCCTGGACGCGGTGACCCAGACCTTCGATTTCAATGACAATCTTGCCGTCGATGATTACTTCAAGGGCGACAACAAAGTCGTTGACACGGACAAATGTGACTCCTGTCACGGCCAGCTGGCAGTGAGCTTTCACAGCGGCAGTGGGCGGGGCGGCGACATCGTGGCCTGCAAGAACTGCCACGCGCCAGTCTATCCGGGCAGCCACATCGAAATGGCCTCGCGCTCGATCGAGAACTACGTGCACGCGATCCACTCCTTCCAGCCTTTTGATCTGGACGATGTGGCCGCGGCGAATGACCCGGTGAGCAGCGCGCGAAACGCGCAGCACCAGCAGCACACGTTCCCGAACTTTACGATCCGCAACTGCGAAGCCTGCCACGCGCCCGGCACCTACAACGTGCCAGACCAGGCCCAATCGATTCCCGGTGTCCTTTCGGCCGCCTACGACATCGCCGATCGCAACATCGGCTCCGTGCCTGAAGCAGTCACCGGCCCAGCTTCCCGGGCCTGCGGCGGCTGCCACCGGGCGGACATCATCAATGCGGACTTGGCTGGCGAACTCGCGTCCTTCAACGCCAAGATGGGGACCTTCGGCACCTATGTCGACAACGACCCCGCCGACGAAACTCTGTTCGGGATCATCGACCGGATCATGACCCAATTTGAGTAACCACAATGATGCGGCGCCGACAAGGCCGGGAGCGCAAGCTCCCGGCTTTTTTTTGCCTGTCGAGCGGCGCGGGCGTGCGACTCCTTTTGCCCTCCAAGGCGGCGGCGCAATCGGCACGTTCGGACAAGTATTTGGCGCGCCGGGACCTGTGGCTTGGAATCTGCCGGCGTAGAGTTGGCATGTCTTGACCGGCCTGCAGCCGGCCTATTGCAGGTAAGAGCACCTACGCGTCCGAACGGCGGAATCGCTGCCTTGGACATCTTCAAGGAGACGATCATGAACAGTCGACCAAGCGAACTACGGTCGAGCCCGGCCGACAACGCGTTGCTGGGCAAACTCACTGCGATTACCGATCTGTTCGCCTATCCACTGCGGACCTCGCACTATGTGGAACTGGTCAATCCCCTGTGGACCACCCACAAGATGCAGGCGCGCGTGGTCGATGTCTGGGACGAAACCGGGGACTCCCGAACGATCACGCTCAAGCCGGGGCTGAACTGGCGCGGCCACCGGGCGGGGCAACACATGCGGGTGGGCGTCCCGGTTGACGGCATGCACCACACCCGCACCTATACGATCTCCTCCCCACCCGAGCGCGAAGATGGCTGCGTCACGATTACGGTAAAGCTGATCGACGGCGGACGGATATCGCGCCATATCGTCCGCAATCTCAAGGTCGGTGATTTCTTGCCAATCGGTCTGCCGCAGGGCGATTTCTACCTGCCGGATTCCCAGCCGATCAAGCCCCTGTTCATCACTGCCGGCAGCGGCGTGACGCCCGCCCTGAGCATGCTGCGCAGTCTGGTGGCGCAGAATCGGCTACCCGATACGGTTCACATCCACTATGCGCCGCACGAATTCGATGCGATCTGCGGCAAGGAATTGCGGCAGCTGGCGCAGGATCAGGCGCGTTATACGCTGCAACCGGTTTACACCCGCGACTGTGGGGCAGACAAACAGAGCAAAGCCTATTTCAGCGAAGCGCAGCTGAATCACCTGTGCCCGGACTGGAAGAGCCGCGATTGCTACGCCTGTGGTCCGCAAGAGCTGCTGAAAGGCGTCGAAGACCTGTTCGCCCGCGAAGGCCTTAACCGCCAGCTGCACACCGAGCGCTTCCGCGCGCCATATACGGCAATTCCCAGGGATGCCGTGGGCGGCAAGGTTCGCTTCAGGCAAAGCGATCTCGAAACAGATGCAGATGCCGAAACACCCCTGCTCCGTGTCGCCGAAGATGCCGGGCTGAACCCGCCGCACGGCTGCCGAATGGGCATCTACCATACCTGCAACACCCGTCTGCTTTCGGGCTGCGTTCGCGACCTGCGGACCGGCCAGGTTCTGAACGAAGCCGGTGCCATCGTGCAGACCTGCGTATGCGCCGCCGCCGGTGATTGCGAGCTGGCACTGTGAATCGGCCCTCGCCCGACATCATCTGTTCAGTGAATTGGGGAGTCTGACATGCCCACCTTACCCTTGCCGGTCAATCTGACCGACGTACAAATTGCGGAATTCGGCGCCGAGCTGGACGCCATGCGCAACG
>JBFIIN010000115.1:0-9057 GCA_041601225.1 Oceanococcus sp. | reverse complement strand
GCCTGGGGTTGCCCTACTATGAGGTGCGCTACAAGAGCTGGCGGATCTGGGGAGCGACCGCCGGCATGCTGTGGGATTTGCAGGAAAAGTTTGCCGCGCATGGGCACTGAATGGCGCAGCTATCCGCTGGCGGCTCTGGGCGCTCTCGACGATGCCCGGCAGATGCAGGACTGGGCGGCACGGCAGGGCTTTGACTGGCCCGAAATGGCTCCGCTATGGGCAAAGCTTGACGAGGAAATTGCAGAGTTACGCGCGGCTGTGGCGCAGGGTGAGCAGCGCGCCGTGCTGAACGAACTGGGCGATGTGTTGTTCACCGTAGTGAATCTGGCGCGCCGGCTCAAGGTCGATCCCGGGGCTGCCCTGCAGAGTACCAATGCCAAGTTCGTGCACCGATTGGGCACGATGCAGTTGCAGGCTGGCGAATTGGAACTGCTGGATCTGGAGACCTTGGAGCAGCTCTGGCAATCCGCGAAAGATTCAGGCTAGGCGATTGAGTCCGTTCAGGGCCGCCACGCGGTAGGCCTCGGCCATGGTTGGATAATTGAAGGTCGTGTTGACGAAGTAGCTCAGTTCCGAACCTTCCGGCGCACAGGCCATCACGGCCTGGCCGATATGAACGATTTCCGATGCCCCGTCACCAAAGCAATGTACGCCCAGGACTTTTTGGGTGTCGGCATGAAAAATGATCTTGAGCAGACCCACGGTTTCGCCAATCATCTGCGCACGGGCCAGATACTTGAATGAGGCATACCCCGACTCATAGGGCACCCGAGCAGCGGACAACTCCTGCTCGGTTTGGCCCACCGAACTGATTTCTGGAATGGTATAGATTCCGGCGGGCATCAGCTTGAACAAGGTATTGCTGTCCTTGGGGTTCAGAATATGCGCAACGGCGAAGCGACCCTGGTCATAGGCGCTGGAGGCCAGTGCCGGATAACCGATGATGTCGCCCACCGCATATACATTCGACACGCTGGTTTGATAGAAGTCGTTGACTGCCAGCTGGCCGCGGCCGTCGGCTTCCAGACCGATGGTTTCCAGGCCCATGTTGGCGGAATTGCCGGTGCGGCCATTGGCCCAGAGCAGCAGGTCCGACTTGAGGCGGCGACCGGATTTCAGATGCAGGACGACATCGCGGACCCGCGCTTCAACATGGTCAAACTCCTCGTTATGGCGAATGATCACGCCCTGATCGCGCAGGTGATACGACAGGGCCTCGGTGATCTCCTCGTCCATAAAGGAGAGCAGGTGGCTCTGCGTGTTCACCAAGTTGACCTTGATTCCGAGGTTGGCAAAGATCGATGCGTATTCACAGCCGATGACACCGGCGCCATAAACCGTTACCGAGCGCGGATTTTCGGAACATTTGAGGATGGAATCACTGTCATGGATGCGTGGATGTGAAAAATCCAGACCCTCGGGATGGTAGGGGCGAGAGCCTGTTGCGATAAGGATGTGCGTGGCCTCAACGCGCAGGCTGCTCGAGCCGGTGCGCTTGACCTCCAGGGTATTGGCGTCGAGAAAATGCGCCTGGCCTTCGATTATGGGTACATGGTTGCGCTCGTAGGCGCGATGCCGGCTGGCAACCTGAGCGCCGATCACACTGTCGGCGGTTTCGAGCAATTGCGGATAAGTCACCCGCAATTCGCGGCGCAGATGCTGAAACATGCGGTTGTTGCGCACCGAGTGCAGTTGCTTTACCGCGTGGCGCAGGGCCTTGCTGGGTATCGTCCCCCAGTGCGTGCAGCCACCCCCGACATCGACATAGCGCTCAATGACGACCGTGTCGAGATGATTCTTGGCCGCCATCATCGCCGCGCCTTCGCCGGCCGGACCGCTGCCAATGACTGCCACATCCGCTTTTATTGTGCGCAAAACCCTGTCCTTTGAGCGCGTACCGAACGCCGAAGTGGCCATTGTAATCGTTGCGCTGAGCGCCGGCGGCGGCGAGCCCGTTCAAATGTCGTTGCTCACGGCGCCGCAAATCCGGCGGGCACCTGATGAATCCGCGCTAGTAATTGACGACCAGGCTCATGAAGGACAAATCGCCGTAGCGCGTGTAGGCCAGTTCGACCGAGGACTCCTCGGCATAGCGGTAGCCGAAACCCAGGCCCCATGCGCTGCCTGTGTCATCCTCTTCAAGTTCGATGATCGTGGATTGAACGAATCTGTAGCCCACCCGCGCCATGCCGAAAAATTTGCCCGGGGAGCGCCCGGTCAGGAAAACCCCGACGCTGTTCAGGCGCAGGTCGTCAGAATCCCGCGTGCGTTTGCCGCCTCCGGAACCCGAGCTGCCATTGTCGTCGCCGCCACCGCCGATGATCGGGTCCAGTACTCCGCCGCCACCGTCTCCGCCGCCACCGCCCAGTCCGCCAGCTGCGCCGCTATTCTCACCCGGAATCAAAGTGCTCGACAGGTCAATTTCCGCGGCCAGATATTTGCGTAAAGGCGGTATGCGAATGCCGATCGTGAAACCCAAATTCACGGCGCGGTCGAGATTCTTGAATTCCGACTCCACAGCGCTTATCCGAATCGCGGTATAGGTCGGGTCATTCGGATTGGACTTTTCTTCATCGTCATCCGCGGCCCAGCCCGGCGAGACCATGCCGGCAAGGGTCAGGGGTACAAGCCAGTGCAAAAGGCGCATATCAGTTGAGTCTCTTCAAGGGGTGTTCATACTGGGACCGGCGAAGCTTCGCCAAGTTTCAACCGGCGCCGTTGAGCCGGGCATACAGGCTGGAATATTGTTGAGTCAGCTTGTGCCGCGGATCAAAATTTATCAACGGTCGGGACTGGTCATGCGACTCCTTGACCTTCACCGAGGACGACAGGGTTTCCGGGAGGATGGGCAGACCCTCGGCCAGCAGTTCATCGACAAGGCGCTGCGGCAGGCGCGCGCGCGGCTGGAACTGATTGACAATAATTCCCTCGACCTCAAGCTGATCATTGTGATCGGCCTGAATCTCGGCCACGTTGTCGAGCAGCGTGTAGAGTGCCTGACGGGCGAAGTCGTCGCAATCGAAGGGGATCAGGCAGCGATCAGCCGCGATGAGGGCCGAACGGCTGTAGAAGTTAAGCGCGGGTGGCGTGTCTATATAAACCGCGTCATAACCCGTGAGTTTGTCCAGCGCCTGGCGCAGTTTATAGATTTTCTGGCGTGATTCGAGCTTGATTTGCAGATGTTCGAGGTCCGGATGGGCCGCTACAACGCTCAAGTTGGCGAATGGGGTGTTGGTAACGCAGGCATTCAGGCCATCATCCTTGAGTTTGAAGCTCAAGGTGTTCTCGAAAAAGTCCGCGATGCCGGTTTCGGCCGGCTGCTCTGCGGAGCCCAACAGATACTGAGTTGCATTGCATTGCGGATCCAGATCGATCACCAGGGTGCGCCTGCCTGCCGCGGCGCTCAGTGCGGCCAGATTGCAGACTATGGTGGTCTTCCCGACCCCACCTTTCTGATTAAACACGACGCGACGCATGCACGGCTTCCTTTAACTTACGAAAAAATCGGCCATCAGCGGTTCGCCTGGCGCGATGGCATAGGGTTTGAAATCGGTCACACCCATGGCGCGCATGACTTCTTCATCGGAATAGAACTGGCCGCTGGCTGCACGGCTGGGGCGCGAGATGAGTTCCACGGCGGCCGCGGCGACAAAGGCCGGTGTACGGCAATTTTTCGCTTCCACGCCGGGCATGCGGAAATCCGCACCCGTATAGATCACGGTACGTGGCCACAAGGCGTTGACGGCGATGCCGAATTCGGCAAGTTCCTCGGCCAGGCCTTTGGTCAGCAGGCTGAGCGCATACTTGGATACCGTGTATGGCGTATGCGTCTCGAACCAGCGGGCGTTCAGGTTGAGGGGCGGGGCCAGGTTGAGGATGTGGGGATTGTCGCTGACCTTGAGGTAAGGAAGGCAGACGCGGACAGCCTTGTAGGCACCCAGCAGATTGACATTGAGCAGGTCAGAAAACTGCGCCAAAGAGGTTTTTTGGACCTTGCGCAATTGCAGCGCTGCGGCATTGTTGATCAAGCTGTCGATACCGCCGAAGCGCTCATGGGCCTTGACCACGGCGGCTTTCATGCTGGCCGGCGCACTGACATCGGCAGCCACGGTCAGGACTTCGGCCCCCAGCGCCGTGCATTCCGCAGCGGCCGCCTGCAGATCCTTGCCCTTGGCGTCGCGTGCAACCAGGACGATTTGCGCATGGTCCTGAGCGGCACGCACGGCGATTGCGCGTCCGATGCCGCGCGAGCCACCAGTAATAAACAGGGTCTTGCCCCGTAACTTAGCCACGGAAGGCTCCAAGCGGATTCTTAGTGAATTAAGCCGCGGAGTTTATCAGTGCCGGGCTGCGATACGCACGATTCCGCCCAGCTGGCCAGTGCATAACGCAACGTGGCCCCGCCAGGGCGGGGCCACCAATGGCGCTGCTTGCCTCTAGGCGGCAACCTGGTTGTCGTCGCCACCCTTGGCGAGCTGGCGAATCACATAATGCAGGATGCCGCCATGCTGGTAGTAGTCCCATTCCTTGGGCGTGTCGATGCGGACTTTGGCCTGAAATTCGACCACGCGTCCATCGGCTTTGGTCGCTTTTACCGTCACCGATTTCGCACCGGACTCCAGACCCTCGAAGTCAAATACCTCGGTACCGTCAAGGCCCAGGGAATCGGCATTTTGACCCGCGAGAAAATTCAGTGGCAGCACGCCCATGCCCACCAGATTCGAGCGATGAATGCGTTCGAAACTCTCGGTTATCACGCATTTGACGCCCAGCAGCAGGGTGCCCTTCGCGGCCCAGTCGCGCGACGAACCCGTTCCGTATTCCTTGCCGCCAAGCACCACAAGCGGCGTGCCTTCGGCTTTGTACTGCATGGCAGCGTCATAAATTGACATCTGCGTGCCGTCGGGCTGGTGGGTGGTCCAGCCGCCCTCCGTGCCGGGCGCCAATTGATTGCGCAGGCGGATATTGGCGAAGGTGCCACGCATCATGACCTCATGATTGCCGCGCCGCGAACCCAAGGAATTATAGTCCGCCGGACTCACGCCCTTGCTGCTCAAATAGGATCCGGCCGGCGAATCGGCCTTGATCGCTCCTGCTGGCGAGATGTGGTCGGTGGTGATCGAATCCCCGAGTTTGGCCAGGCAGCGTGCGCCCATGATCGGCGCGATCCGCCCGACGTCCATGGTCATGCCGTCAAAGTAGGGTGGATTGGCTACGTAGGTGGAGCTGTCATCCCACTGATAGATGTTGCCTTGCGGCACCTGCAGGCCTTGCCAACGACTGTCCCCCTTGTACACGTCGCCATAACGCTCTTCGAACATCTCGCGCGTCAAACACCCGAGCAGCGTGTCCTGAATTTCGGCATTGCTGGGCCAGACATCCTTCAGGAAAACCGGATTTCCGCCGGTATCCGTCCCCAGGGGTTCATTGACTAGGTCAATGTCGGTTGTGCCGGCCAGGGCGTAGGCCACAACCAAGGGCGGCGAAGCGAGGAAATTCATGCGCACATCGGCATGGACCCTGCCTTCGAAATTGCGATTGCCGGACAGGACCGAGCAGGCGACCAGATCGTTGTCCTGGATAGCCGAGGAAATGGCCGGCGCCAATGGACCCGAGTTCCCTATACAGGTGGTACAACCGTAGCCCACCACATGAAAGCCCAACTGTTTGAGGTCGCCCATCAAGCCGGCCTTGTTCAAATAGTCGGTCACGACCTGCGAGCCCGGGGCCAGTGAGGTCTTGACCCAGGGCTTGACCGTCAGGCCCCTGGCGACGGCCTTCTGGGCCAGCAGTCCGGCGCCAATCAGCACCGCCGGATTCGAGGTGTTGGTACAGGAAGTGATCGCAGCGATCACCACCGCGCCGTCGTTCAAAGCGAACTCGGCATCCCCGGTGTTGACGGCGACGGACTGGGTCTGGCGGCCCTGGGTCATCTGGGCGTGATGCTGGCGGTAGCTTGACTTCATGTCGGCAAGCAGGATGCGGTCCTGTGGACGCTTCGGGCCAGCCAGCGAGGGTTTGACTGTCGAAAGATCCAGTTCCAGTACATGGCTGTAATCGGCATCAGGCTGGTCATCCATCCGCCACAGTCCATTGGCTCTGGCATAGGCTTCGACCAGATCCAGCTGGCTCTGCGGGCGACCGGTCAGTTCCAGGTAACGGATGGTTTCGCCGTCAACCGGGAATATGCCGCAGGTGGCTCCATACTCCGGGGCCATATTGGCAATTGTTGCGCGATCAGCCAGCGGCAGTGCCGCCAGACCTTCGCCGAAGAACTCCACGAACTTGCCGACTACGCCCAGTTCCCGCAGACGCTCGACGATGGTGAGCACCAGATCGGTCGCGGTAGCGCCTTCCGGCAATTTGCCGGTGAGCCGGTAGCCGACCACCTGCGGTATGAGCATGGTCACGGGCTGGCCCAACATGGCCGCCTCGGCCTCGATGCCACCCACGCCCCAACCCAGAACCCCGATGCCATTGACCATGGTGGTGTGCGAGTCGGTACCTACGACCGTATCGGGATAGGCCACACCCTTGTCGCCGAAAACCACCCGCGCCAGATACTCAATATTGACTTGGTGCACGATGCCGGTATCGGGCGGCACGACTTTAAAATTGTCCAGGGCCGTCTGGCCCCAGCGCATGAAGCCGTACCGTTCTTCATTCCGGATGAACTCGATCTTGGCGTTCAGGTCCAGCGCATTGTCGCTGCCGAAATTATCGACCTGCACCGAGTGATCAATGACCAGTTCGACCGGAACCAGCGGATTGATCTTGGTGGCGTCGCCGCCCAGCTTGTTCATGGCGTCGCGCATGGCGGCCAGATCGACCACACAGGGAACGCCGGTAAAATCCTGCAGAATGACCCGCGCCGGCGTGAAGGCGATCTCGATATCCGGTTCGGCCTGCGCATCCCAGTTCACCAGGGCATTGATGTCGCTGCGGGTGATGTTCAGTCCGTCCTCATGACGGAGCAAGTTCTCCAGCAGAATTTTCAGCGAGTAGGGCAGGCGAGCCAGTTGCTCAGGGCTGGCGACGGCATCAAGCCGATAGTAGTCATACGACTGGTTGCCGACGGCAAGTTGCGCGCGCGCATTAAAACTGTCCGACATCTACGGATCTCCCGGTGAGCGTAATTGAGGCCGAATGGCCAAAAAAGAGTTGAGATTATAGCCGATAAGGGGCCTTACTCCCGGACGGACCGGCCGGCCGGGTGTTCGATCTCGTCGATTACGCCACTGCCAAGGCAATGCTCGCCCAGATACACCACCGCATATTGGCCGGGGGCGGCGGCCCATTGAGGCTCGCGGAAACGCAGGCTGAGCCGGTTGCCCTCTCGCTCGGCCAGCGCGTCTGTCAGGCCCTGCCGGTGGCGTATCCGTACCTGGCAGGAAAATGCCGGGGCTGGCGGCGCAAATAGCCAGTTGACCTGCGAGCACAGGACTCGCGCGGCGTGAAGCCCGGGGTGACGCCGATCCTGGGTTACCACCAAGCGGTTGGATTCGGCATGCTTGGCCAGCACGTACCACGGGGCCTCCGTGGCGCCAGATACGCCGCCGATGCCCAGGCCGCGCCGTTGGCCGTAGGTATAAAACGCGAGCCCTTGATGCTGGCCGATCTGATTGTCGCTGGAATCGACGATCGGACCCGGTTCGGTATGGATATAACGTGCCAGAAACTCGCGCATCGGCCGTTCGCCAATAAAGCAGATGCCGGTGCTGTCCTTGCGGGCGTGATTGGGTAGTCCGGCGGTATTGGCGATTTCACGAACTTGGGTTTTGCGCAACTCGCCGAGCGGAAACAACACCTGCATAAAAGCAGCGGGCGGTACAGCCGCCAGAAAATAGGTCTGGTCCTTGCCTGGATCGGCGGCGAGGGCCAGACGCCGCCCCTCAGGCGGGTCCACCAGGCGCGCATAATGTCCGGTGGCAACTTGCTCGGCTCCGAGGCGCTGGGCATATCTCAGGAATTCGCCGAACTTTATCTCCCGGTTGCACAGCAAATCGGGACTGGGCGTTCTGCCCGCCTGATACTCGGCCAGAAAATGGCTGAATACGCGTGCCCGGTATTGGGAACTGAAATCCGCGCGATGCAGGGGGATGTCCAATTCGGCGCAAACGATTTTCGCCACTGCGAAATCGTCCGCCGCGTCGCAGTAAGCCTCCTCGTCTTCGGCCCAGTTAAACATGTAGAGCGCCTCCACCTGATGTCCGGCGCCCTTCAATAAATGGGCAGTGACGGCGGAATCAACGCCTCCAGACAGGCCAACCAGGATGCGACTCATTTCACAAAAAATTCCGGGAATTCAAAAATAGTGACCAACAGGGCAGCTGCGGCTTGCTAGTATGTGGGGGCGCCCTGAAAAGGGGCACAATAATGGCTGGGATTTGGGGGATTGGCTATGTTGCGTGCGAGCAGTAAACGGTTTGGCTTCGACCTGGCCGCGCGGCTATTGCTTGGCGGATTGTGCTGGCTGGCCACCGCAGTCGCTTACGCGCAAACCGCACCGTCGCAATACGGTCCGGTTCTGTCTGGGGAAGGGCTCGCCCAAATTGCCAAAAATCTCGCGCCGCAACTGGGTGTGGATTCCGGGGAACTCATGCGCGCCCTGTATGCGGCAAACCCCGAAGATTTTGTTGGCGGGGATATCAATCATATCCGACTCGGTGCAACCCTGACCATTCCGGCTGGTGCAGATATTCCGCGGCTCGCCCAGGCCGGTCAGACGCGCCTGGCACAGAAGAAGGCCCGCCCGACCGGCTCCACCAGGCGGGTGGCACCGCTGCAAACTCCGGCGCCGGCCCAGCCCCCGGCCGAACTGGCGGTTGTGCCTGCACCGGTCGTGCAATCCGGCAGGCCGGAGCCCGAGCCGATTCAGCCCTTTGTCCCGCCGGCCGTGGTCGCGGCCCCCGTGCCAGCCAGACCGGCGCCCATCGATGCCGAGCAGCTGCGGCGCGGGGCGTTTGTCGAAACGCCTGAGTATCAGATATGCCTTTCCCTGTTGCGCGCCGGCGCTGCCCAGGACGCCTATGCGGCCCTGGTCGGATTGGAGGACGG
>JBFIIN010000114.1:0-9097 GCA_041601225.1 Oceanococcus sp. | reverse complement strand
TTCGGTCACCGGATGCTCGACCTGCAGGCGCGTGTTCATTTCCAGGAAATAGGCCTCGCCCCGCTCCGCATCGACCACGAATTCCACGGTCCCGGCACTGTCGTAATGTATTGCCTGGGCCAGCTGCACGGCCTGCGTGAGCATCTGCGCGCGCAGCTCGGGCGCCAGGTTCGGCGCTGGCGCTTCCTCTATGACTTTCTGAAAATTGCGCTGCACCGAACAATCGCGCTCGTACAAATGCCGCACATTGCCCTGCCGATCGCCGAGTATCTGCACCTCGATGTGGCGCGGGGCATTCACATAGCGCTCCAGCAAAATCGCCGCGTCGCCATAGGCTGCACGGGCTTCCTCGCGGGCCAGAGAGAGGGCGTCCGGAAATTCGGCCAGATCATCGACCCGGCGCATGCCACGCCCGCCCCCGCCGGCACTGGCTTTGATCAACAGTGGCGTGCCGATCCGCTGTGCCTCCTGCAACAAACGCTCAGCGGATTGATCGTTGCCGTGGTAGCCCGGTACACAGGCCACACCCGCCTCCTGCGCTATGCGCTTGGCCTCGATCTTGGCGCCCATAGACGCAATGACCGAAGGCGCCGGCCCCACAAAGATCAGACCCGCATCCGCACAAGCCTGCGCAAAGGCCGCGTTCTCCGCCAGAAAGCCATAGCCTGGATGGATCGCGCCGGCACCCGTAGCTAATGCCGCCTGAATCAGCCGCGGGCCATCCAGATAGCTGGCGCGGGCTTCGGCCGGACCGATGTGTACGGCTTCATCGGCCAGTTCCACATGCACGGCCTGGGCATCGGCATCCGAATAGACCGCCACGCACTGCAAATCGAGCCGGTGACAGGCGCGAATCAAGCGGACCGCGATCTCGCCGCGGTTGGCGATCAGTACTTTGCTAAAAGTCATCGCCCTTACATCCGGTAGACCGGCGTATGCCGGTCGTGGGCGGGCACGCTGGTGACCAGGGCCAGGCACAGGCCCAGCACATCCCGGGTTTGCGCGGGCTCGATCAGGCCGTCGTCCCACAGCCGCGAGGTGGCGTAATAGGGGTCGGTCTGTTCGGCATACTGATCGCGCACGGCCTTTTCGATTTCGGCCAACTCTTCGGCACTGGGCGGTGCCTTGTTGAGATGGGTCCGACGCAGTTCCAGCATCACATTGCTGGCGATATCCGGGGACATGGTGGCGATCTCCGCAGTCGGCCAGGCAAACAGAAAATCGGGCCGAAAACCCCGCCCGCACATGCCGTAGTTGCCGGCGCCGTAGGAACCACCGATCACCACGGTGAGCTTTGGCACCTGGGCATTGGCCACCGCATAGACCATCTTGGCGCTGTGCTTGGCGATCCCGCCGCGCTCGGCTTCCGAGCCCACCATGTAGCCACTGATATTTTGCAGAAACAACAGAGGAATCTGGCGTTGTTCACACAGGGCAATGAAGTGGGCGCCCTTGAGCGCCGACTCCGAATACAGCGCGCCGTTATTACCCAGGATTCCCACCGCCTGACCGTGTATCCGGGCGGTGCCGCAGACCAGCGATTCACCCCATTCGGGCTTGAACTCGACGAACTGGCTGGCATCGACCAGGCGCGCGACCACCTCGCGAACATCGTAGGGAATACGCCGGTCCTGGCTGACCACACCGGCGATTTCCTGGGGGTCGTAGCGCGGTGCAGGCACAGGCTTTCCGGGTGCCAGCACGCGCGCGGGCAAGTTGAGTTGCGAAACCAATTCACGCAACAAGGCGATGGCCTGGGGTTCATCCGCGACCATATGGTCCGACACCCCCGAGACGCGGGTCTGCATCGCCGCGCCACCCAGCGACTCGCCATCAATGGTCTCGTTGACGGCGACCTTGACGATCGAGGGCCCGCCCAGATGGATACGGGCATTACCCTCCACCATGATCACCTGATCCGACAGGGCCGGGATATAGGCCCCGCCCGCGGTACAACCACCGAACACCGCCGAGATCTGTGGCAAGCCCGAGGCGGACATGCGGCACTGCCTCCAGAACCCATTGCCGAAATGGTCGCGATCCGGAAAGACCCGGTCTTGCTCGGGCAAATAGCCGCCGCCGCAATCCACCAGATACAGACAGGGCAAGCGATTCAGGCCGGCAATCTCCTGGGCCCGCACGTGCTTTTTCACCGTCTCGTGATAGTAGGAGCCGCCCTTGACCGTCGCATCATTGGCGATGATCACGCAGGGCGTACCCGACACGATGCCGATGCCGGTCACGACCCCGGCGCTGTGGACCTCGCCGCCGTATTGCCCGTAGGCGGCCAAGGTCGACAGTTCCAGGAAGGGCGTACCGGGATCCAGCAGGCGATCAATTCGGTCGCGCGCCAGGATCTTGCCGCGTTGGTGATGGCGCTCACGCAGCTTCTCGTGGCCGCCTTGCATGGCGCGCGCGGTGCGCTTGCGCAAGGTCGCCAGCAGTTGCTGATAATGCGCCTGATTGGCCAAATAGGCTGCCGAGCGCGTGTCGATCCGACTGGCGATCTCGGTCATGACCCCGTCCTGTCCCGTAAGACGCCATTGAGCAGCATGTCGGTATAACTATCGGCCAACGCCGGAATCTTGCCCTTCGCGCCGTCAAACCAATCCAGCGTCGCGTTCAGAGAACTGATCAGCAGCAGGCGGAATTTCTTCAGATCCAGCGTGGGCCGGAGCGTGCCCTGGGCCTCGGCACGTTGCAGTATTTCCGTCCAGAGCCGTTCGTATTTGCGCCGGGCTGCCGCATTGGCCTGGCGAATCTCATCGGGCACCTGCAGATAAATCCGCACATTGGCCGAGGTGTAATCATTGAATTCGAACAAGGAGCGCAAATGCGCCAGGATGCCGGCCCGCAGCAGAGTCGCGGCACCGGCCTCCACCGGCAAGGCATCGATGGTGTGGGCCACTTCTTCGTGCACGGCCGCAATCCCGATATTCAGCACGGCCAGCACGATCTCTTCCTTGGACTCGAAGTGGTAATAGACGCTGCCCGCTTTCATCCCGGCCGCCGCCGCGATGTCACGCAAAGACACGGCGGAATAACCCCGCTCGCGAAATAAACGTGCCGAGCAGTCCAGTATGCGGCTGCGTGAGGCATCGGCCTTGGCGACCGCATGAACTGCAGCTCCGGACTTAGTCGCCATCAGCCACTCCGGCCATAGCCAGCAGACGCTGCGCTTGCTGCAAATGCGGCCTGTCCAGCATCTTGCCGGCCACGCTCACGATCCCGGAGCCGGGACTGGCGGCAAAGGCCGCAACAATAGCGCGGGCACGCTGTAACTCATCAGCGCTGGGCGTAAAGGCCGCATGTATGGCATCCAACTGACCCGGATGGATGGCGATCTTGCCCAGAAAGCCATCGCGCCGGGCCTGGCCACAGCTTTCCCGCAGGCCTTCGCTATCGCGAAAGTCAGTAAACGCCGTATCAATCGCCGACACGCCGGCTGCGCCGGCCGCCATCAGGCACAGGCTGCGGGTCAGCACATAGGGCGCCGTATAGGCGCCTTGTTCGTCCCGGTTGGCTTGCGCACCGATAGCCGCGGCCATGTCCTCGGCGCCCCAACTCAGGCCGCAAACCCGCGCGGGCAAGGCTTGATAGCTGGCGATATTGAGCACCGCGCGCGGCGTTTCAAAGGCGATCAAGGCAATCTGGGTACTGCCTGGAGCCAGCCCATGCTCAGCCTCCAGAGCATTCAGCTCAGCGGCCAATTGCTCGGCCTGCGCGCCATGCTCGGCCTTGGGCAACACGATGCCATCCGGCCTGCCGGGCAGGATCGCTTCCAGATCCGCCAGCAAATGCGCCGTGTCGTAGCCATTGATGCGCACCCACAACTGGCTGCTGTCGCGATCCGCCGTGCGGAGCCGCTCGCGCACCATGCCGCGGGCCGGCGCCTTGCGCTCTTCGACCACCGCGTCTTCCAGATCGAAGATCAGTGCATCCGCGCCCAGGCCGGGCGACTTGGCCAGCATCTTTTCGCTATCGCCGGGCACGAACAGCCAGGACCGCGGGATCATGCGTCCGGCTTCTTCAGCATCAGGGCGATCCGCACGCAGTCGGCCACCAATTCATCTTTCTGGTTATAGGCCCGATGGATAAAGGTGACGATGCCGTCCTTGGGGCGCGATTTGCTTTCCCGCTTGGCCTGAATTTCGGTCTGGAAATGCAAGGTGTCACCGGGAAACACGGGACGGGGAAAATTCACTTCCTTCCAGCCCAGGTTACCGCTGGTCGTGCCCAGGGTTGTGTCATATACGGTGACACCGACCATCAGTGCCAGAGTAAAGGTGCTGTTGACGATCCGCGTGCCAAATTCGGTTTCGTTCTTGCAGTACTCCTCATCCAGATGCAGGCGGGCCGGGTTGTGGGTCAATGAGGTAAACAAGAGGTTATCCATCTCAGTCACGGTGCGCCGCAAGGGATGATCGAAGATCTGACCGAGTTCAAATTCTTCGTAATACAGTCCTGCCATGTCGAGTCCTTGGTTGTGAGCTGAGCGCAGAGCTGTCCCGACCCGGAACGGCGCTCAGGCCATGAAGTATAGCCGCCATAATCTAACAAACGTTTGCTTGTTTACAAGCGCCAGCAAGCCCGGCGCGGGCCTCCGCACCGGGTCCCGGCCGGCCGGGCGCTAATGGGCTTGGTAGAGACTCACGACACAGGCCCCGCCCAAACCCAGATTGTGCTGCAAGGCCCGCTTGGCGCCCTCAACCTGGCGGGCCTGCGCCGTACCCCGCAGTTGATGGGTCAATTCGTAACACTGGGCCAGACCGGTCGCACCCAGGGGATGACCTTTGGACAACAGGCCGCCGGAGGGATTGGTCACCACCTTGCCGCCATAGCTGTTGTCACCATCCGCAATAAAGCGGCTGGCCTCGCCCTCACCACACAGGCCCAGCGCTTCGTAGGTGATCAACTCGTTATGCGCAAAGCAATCATGCAGCTCCACGACATCGAGATCTTCCGGCCCGATCCCGGCCTGCTCATAGACCTGCTGCGCCGCGGCTCGGGTCATGTCATAGCCGACCAGTTGCATCATGTCGCGCGCCGCGAAGGTGCTGGGAAAATCAGTCACCAGGGCCTGGGCGCTGAGCTGAACCTGCTGATTCAAGCCAAGCCGCTTGGCAAAGCCCTCAGAGACCAAGATTGCAGCCGCTGCCCCGCAGGTCGGCGGACAAGCCATCAGCTTGTGCATCACGCCCGGCCACAGCACGCTGGATGCCAGCACGTCTTCCGCCGAAATTTCCTTGCGGAACAAAGCCAGCGGATTGTGCTGGGCGTGCCGGCTGGCCTTGGCCCGAATCTGCGCCAGGTCCTCCAGCGTACTGCCGTATTTGTCCATATGGGCTTTGCCCGCGCCCCCGAAATAGCGCAGCGCCATCGGCACCTCGTCATGACCGACCAGCTCATCACAAAGCGCATCGAAATCCACAAACGGTGTGGGCCGATCGGCAAAGGCCATGCCCAAAGCGCCGGGCTGCATCTGCTCGAACCCCAGGGCCAGCACGCAATCCGCTGCGCCCCCGGCTATCGCCTGACGCGCCAGGTACAGGGCGGTGGATCCCGTCGAACAATTGTTATTCACATTGAAGATCGGAATGCCCGTCATACCGACGCGATACAGCGCTTTCTGACCGCAGGTGGAATCCCCGTAGACATAGCCGACCTGAGCTTGTTGAATCTGGGCGTAATCCAGGCCCGCGTCCTGCAAGGCCAGCTGGCTGGCGCGGGCGCCCATTACGTCGTAAGCATCCGCAGCGCCGGGTTTGGCGAAGGGAATCATGCCAACACCAGCAACATAGACCTTTTGGCTCATAAAGCGTCCTCAAGCAGAACTGCGAAAGTTTATTTTCTAACAAACGTAAGGTAGCTTTGCTGGCAGTGCAAGCCGCCGAGCATGCGGCCCCGCCCCGCCACTCGAGTCCGCGCATATGAGCATTGAAACCGAACAGCAGCCTGTTGCAGTTCACGACTATGAACAGGTACGCGAAATTCGCCTGAATCAGCCCAAGGCGCATAACAGTCTGACTGTGACCATGGCGCAGGCGCTGCTCACAGACCTGGACGAAGCCGCTCAGCAGCAGGACATTCGCGCAGTTCTTATCAGCGCAGAAGGCGTCAGCTTTTGTGCCGGTGGCGATCTGAGGGAAATGCAGGCGCATCAGGACGATCTGGCCGGCTATGTCGATCAGGCCATGCGAGACGTTCACAATCCGCTGATTGCGCGTATCGCCAATTTCCCAAAACCGATCGTCACCGCCGTGCAGGGGCCTGCGGTTGGAGCAGGCGCCGGTCTGGCCCTGGCCAGCGACCTGACCATCCTCGCCGAATCCGCAAACTTGGTCTTGCCCTTTCTCGACAAGCTGGCGATTGTGCCGGACGCCGGGTGCAGCTGGGTCTTGCCAAACACGATCGGCAAACAGCGCGCCATGGGACACCTGCTAACCGGCCAGGCTATTGGTGCACAGCGAGCCGTGGATTACGGCTTGGTCTGGCAGTGCGTTCCGGATGCGCAGCTGCGGGAAACAAGCCTGCGACTCGCCCGCCAAGCGGCCAGTCTGTCCGGCGCAGCGGTCGTACGGACCCGTCAATTGCTTAACGCGGCCGTCAGCCAAGACCTCGAGGCGCAACTCGAAGCCGAACGCGCCATGCAACGAGAGAGCTTTGCAGCACCTGACGTCCGCGAGGGAATCTCGGCCTTACTTGAGCGCCGCGCACCCCAATTCACAAGCTAGACCTGCGCGCTTCGCGCGCTGGACGCACGAAGGCACGCCTGCCAAAACGAGCTAGACTGCGACATCGGCCCGCCAGCGGCAACGGATCACACAATGTTTTTCACAGCATCCAGCCCTGGACTGGGTCGTGGCGGATAACATTCGACCGCTCATCCCAACTAATTTCCCGATCTACGGAGATTCTCATGCGCAAGGCCATATTGGCTTGGTTAGCCTACGGCGCCGTGCGGCTGTTACACGCGACCTATCGCATCACGTCCAACGGCGCCAAAGGCGTAACCGGCCCGCAGGGCCACGATCATTGCATCCTGGCGATCTGGCACCAAAATCTATTCGCTGGGATCCTGGCGCAAACCGGACGTCGGCATGTCGTGATTGTTTCCCGCTCGCGCGACGGCGACCTGGTATCCATGCTTTGCCTGCGACTCGGCCATCAGGTCGCACGAGGCAGTTCGAAAAGCAAGGGACGGGACAAGGGCGGCAAGCTCGCCAAAGACGACATGATTGCGCTGCTCAGGACCGGCCTGCCGGGCGCGGTGACCGTCGACGGTCCGCGCGGTCCGGCGCACGAGGTCAAGCCCGGCATCATCGAAATGGCCCGTCAGACGGGGATTCCCATCGTGCCTTACCTGCCACTGCCGACCCGCTATTGGCGCTTTAATAGCTGGGACCATTTCCGCCTGCCCAAACCTTTTTCGCGTATCGACATTCACTACGGGGCACCCATCTTTGTCCCGGAGAACACATCCTTCGAAGAGTTTTCGGGCTATCAAAACTTGCTTGCCACAGAGCTGCAGTTGATCGAAACCGCCGCCACCAAATGAAGATGACGCCCGGAGCGACAGTGGCCCATCGCGTACAATAGCTCGGTTTTCATTGATAATAACGACTTCTGGCGCTTCTGCGTCGCCCCAATGATGGACTGGACAGACGTTCAATATTTTGTCGTATTCTCAGTACGTTAGATTTTCATGATGGCGACGTGGTGTAAGTTTTGGTGTAATCATTGCCGGGTGGTAGTAGTCACTGATCTAACCTCATATCCGTAATTTGCGTACGAGCATCCAAGCCAAGGCCCGTACTTCCGTCGCACTTTCGAAGCCAACCGCTCGCCAGTGCCAGACCTAGACGGGAAAAGCGCGATCCAAGCCTGAGGGCATAATAGCGGCTACGTACCCATGGAAATGGAATTATTCCTTTGACCATCTTGTCGCTCTCAAACCTAGGCTGCTTTGGTGGCCGCGATAACAACTCCAACCGCAATCGACACGGTGATCAGAATGCTAGTGGGAATGATTCTCTGCATTTCCACGAGCCGCAAGAAGAGCTCCGATGTGATGCCCAAACCAATTTCAGTAGTTGTAGCAGGCAGGTGCCATCTATTGATTTCTTGCTTTTCCATCTCAAAATGTCTCTGACGTTTTGCGATAGTCTTGCTCACGACCCCGCGCAGCTTGCGTTTTGTAGGAATCGTAAAATTTGGTGGTTTGGTAAGCGGCAACCGCAGTGAACCCCAAATGCTTTGCCTCGATTTCAATCACGGCGCCAGGTGCCGAGAAGCGCGCATATCGGTCGCCGACAATCGGAATGCGTTTTGAGCGCGCGGCAACAAGCTATGCTCTACGCCCAGTTCGCCAGCGGATTCAAGGCCGGCGGATTCGCGATCGCCACCTGCGACTACAGCTACGAACCCGAGGTACTGGACGCCTATGAATTGGGTTTCAAGGCGACCTGGTTCGACCGTCTGCTACGCAGCAACGGCGCCGTGTTTCACTACGACTACAGCAATCTGCAAGTCGAAGAGGTCAATATCCCAAATGCCTTCGTGAACAACGCCCAGGCCAAAGGATTCGGCGCCGATTTCGATTTGCTGCTGATCCCGGGCTCGCACTGGGTATTGGCCGCCAACATCACCTATCTGGATGCCACCTACACGGGATTCTTCAATAACGACAACGCGGCCACGTTAGAATCGGGACTTGGACTAAGCGAGGCGGAAGATTTGTCGGGCAACCGTTTGAATCGCTCGCCCGAATGGGCGATGGGTTGGTCCATTCAGTACACACGTCCGCTGCAAAACTGGGGCGAGTTGTCGTTGCGAGCAGAAGGCAGCTTCAAAACGGAATACTATTTGCGTGAATTCAGTACCCCGACAGACCGCCAAGACGCACACGCAATCTTTAATTTTTTTCTCAATTATTCAACGCCTATTCAGGGCTTAACAGGGTGGTGAAAAACCCACAAAGCGATGTGTAGCGCGGCTCTGAGCATGGGACAATAGCGCAACGGGCGCGGGGAGTTCAGAAACACCATGCGGGGAATAGAATCGGGGCAGACGACGCTGTTCAGCTACGTGGATATGG
>JBFIIN010000113.1:0-9152 GCA_041601225.1 Oceanococcus sp. | reverse complement strand
CGCCTCGGCCATCGGCCTGCTGGTAAGCGACCGCTCGCGCGCCCAAGGCTATGGCCAGACGGGTCGACGCAAATTGGAGCGGCAATACAGCTGGCCAAACATTGGCCAGCGCATAAGCCATCTGCACAACATGGCCCGCCTGCAGCACTGAGACGGCAACCCCAATCACAATTCCGCCTCGCAAATCGCCTTGCATTTTGCATGCGACCCAAAGGGAACCCTTCCAGCAGAATTCAACATGTTGTTTTTTCTGGATTTTATCGCCCCCCAGCAATGGCACGCAAAGTGCGTTGGTAAAAGCTCCACTTCATTTGCCCTGCAAGGATTCGCCCTGATGTCTATACAACGGTCTCGCCCAACCCTCATCGCCATCTTGCTTTGCGGATTCAGCATTGGCTGCGGATCGCCACAAGGCTCGTCCGCCGACGATTTACTTCAAAGCGTGGACCCCGCACCCACCCAGGACACGGCGCTGGCCAGCAACGTCATCACCAACAACTTCGACTTCGACCAGTTCCTTGCCTACGACCTCAGCTATGATCTATCCGAGCAGCGCGCAAACATGGCAGGCGAATATATCGCCGTAAAAGTCTTCGACGAGGAGCAGAATCAGTACTTCGTCGGACGCCTGGCCGATGACGCGGTGCTCCAGGCACGCCTCAATCTGCCCAGGCACGTCAAGTTGCTCTGGCTGGAAATCTTCAGCAACGCCGCCGCGGACGGCGTGCGCTATCAGGAGGTACCGCTATGACAGCCCTGAAATTCACCTGCGGCGCGCTCCTCCTGAGCTGCTCGCAGCACGCCGCCGCCCAGGAGCTTTCCAGCTTCATCTTCGATGACAACATCTCGTCCAGAGGCATCGGCAACATCGACCTTTTCGCCCCCAAAACCCGGGATCGCATAGTGACCGGCGAACTGCTGGAGCTCTTTCGTCAAGACAATGGCGGATCGCTGGTATTTGCCGTTGACGTCAATGAAAACGCCGCCGGCTCGGAAACTGCCGACAGCCAGGGCGTAGCGATCGAATCGGCCAGCCTGCGGATCGTGGTGGATGGCCAGGAACGCGTCTTCAGCGGCTACGCCACCCGGACCCGCAGCCTGTTGACCGCGGCCGGGGCCCCCACACCCAGTGAATATTTCACCCTGATCGGAACCGCCGGCAGCAACCGGATTTCGCCCGACCCGGACAGTGAACTGACCGGCTCATCCCTTGATGAAACCCTGTATTTCACGGTGGACCTTGATCTGAACGGTGCCAGCGCGGCAACACTAGACATCGTGCTGCTGAACACCGACGCCGCCCTGGGTGACCCGGAAGCTTTCTACGATTTTAGCAACGGCTTTGAGGAAGTCGCGCTGCTGACTCGCGTCGATGTGGATTATCTGGAATCTCTTGCATCGGGACGCGCTGGCGCGCCCCTGGTCATCTCGGACGATGCGGTCCCCGCGCTGAACTGGTCCTACTTTCCGTCGGCTCAGTCCTACTATGTTGCAGCCTATGAAGATCTTTACCCACAACGCGGGGATTATGATTTCAATGATCTGGTCGTGGGCTACCAGGTCGCACTCGGGACCAACGCCCAGGGCGAGGTTGCAGAGCTACGCGGCAACGGCTATCTGGTCGCCCGCGGCGCGGAATACGACCACGACTGGCACCTGGCCATCGATCTGCCCAGCTGGGCCAGCGGCAAGGCCAATCAGTCGCTGTATGCGGCAGGGTCTCACAGCCCCCTGCCCGGATATCCGCTGACCAGTAATGTCGCGGGGCCGCTGAATCTCAAGCTCACGCCCAACGTGGCCCAGATTTTCGCGGACGGCGCCTCGACCTACGTCAATACCTTTGCGGATCAGGCTCTGGTGCGAGGACCGCGATTCGAGTTCGATGTCACGCTGGATCAGCCGATCCCGCTGGCGGAGGTCGCCAGCGCGCCGTTCGACCCGTTTCTGTATGTTCACGATACCGGCTACGAGATCCATCTGGTTAATCAGCCGGCCCGTCTCCCCTATTCCAGAAACAGTGCGTCTGACGGCAGTGAATTTCGCGACAACCTGGGCTACCCCTTCGCCCTGATCCTGCCCGAAAGCTGGGTGCCCCCGCTGGCCGCCGTAGACATGGGCCTCGCCTACCCCGACTTCGTCAGGCATGTGGAAAGCAATGGCGCCAATAATCAACAGTGGTATCTCAACCGCAGCTCAGACCGGGTGAAAAATATTCCGCTTGATCATTGGAAGTGGTAATTGACCGCGCCGGCGACACAACTCTCGTGTTGCCGACGCCATGAGCTGGCGCGCCGATGCCCAGCACGGGGGCCGCGACCGCCCCGCGCGGCCCGGCATGCGCATCCGCGACCGAAGGAGGCTGCTATCGGGACCGCGCTATCCGCTCACCGGGGGACGCGAATCTCGAGCCGGCAAAACCGCGCGCCGCACCCTCGTCCGGCCGGTCCAATCATCGACTCACCCGCAGCGCGTCGCGGGCGCCTGATCTGGCGGCCCGGCCGCCGACGACTCTGCGGCGTGGCCTGAGCGCAAATATCGGCCACGTCGGACGAAATAAGAAATATTTGAGGACTCGGGATTCTGGCGCGGGATAGACTGGCTTCGCACTCCCGTCGAGTACCAAGTACATCTGCACGACTACGCGGCAGTCTGCAATAACCAACATGCATCCCAGGAGAAACCGATGAATCAATTGCTCAAGCTTGGCCTGATCGCCGGCAGCCTCGCGCTCAACACGGCCTGCAGTGAAGACAAGAGCACGCCCGCCGCCGATTCAGGCAACACCTCCCCGCCGGAGAGCAGCGACGATGGTCCCTTGATCGGGGTCTGGAAGCATCATTTCGATTTCAGCGATCCAAGTACGGTGTATCTGATAGCCGACGAGCGAATCAGCGACGGCAGCAACGTCATCTGGTTTTTCGATCTCGCCGATGACGGTTCGACTTACAGTGCCGTGTATACGAATGAGGCTACCGGCCCGCGAACCCGCAAACAGGATTCCTCAGCCGACGTGGACGCGCCGGGCGCTGATGACACGCGGCAGACTACATTGGTCGTAGATACCTCGGATCCGGATGGCAATGTCGATGTCACCTATGAAACCTTCAGCGGCACGCCGACTCTGGTTGGTTGGCCCACGGATAACTCCTTGCAGGCGGACGCGGTTACGGCTGGCGTTTACACCGGAACGGATCAGGATTTGGATGCGGTCACGCTGACCCTGCGTAGCGATCTCACAGCCGATCTGGTCGTGGCCAGCTGTAATTTCACCGGCAACTGGGCGCCCGCCGGGGCCCTGTTCCGGCGCGACGCGGCGCTGAGCCTGACCGGCGTCTGTGGCGATCTGCAGAATGAGGTATTCGGACCGGTATTGCGGATCACCACAAGCGCAGGCTCCGAGGTGATCCTGGCCTATGGCGCGGTGGACGAAGAGGCGTCGGCGCAGATCGGTCTTGCCCGGCTTCAGTAAGCCGATGTGAGGCCCGGAACCTGCGGTTCTGGGCCGCAACGACGAGATCGCTGCGACGCATGGACCATGCGCAATCCTTGCCTTTGACCTGATCTCAAGAAATATTTCATTATCCACGCGCGCGTCAAAACCCCTAGCCCAGGAGAAAAGATGACCACCGCCTACCTCCAAACCGGATCCAATATTTGCGCGGCGCTGGCCGCGACCCTTGCCCTTGCGGGCCTGTCCGCCTGCGGCCTGATTCAACCAATTGAGGGACCGAGCCTCGGGCCCGAGGCCCAGCTCTGGCCGGTCGAGAATCATGGAGGTTTCGCCCAGTTGCTGAAGAAACCTTTGATCATCGGCGACTACACCATGCAGGTCAGGAAGGGGGCGCGGCACAGCCAGGATGCCAGCACCCACCTGAGTCACGGCGTTCACGAAAGCGCGGATTCACGCTACCAGGTCACGGATGTCAAACGTTTTGACGTCAAACCCATCAATTTTTCCACCCTGCGGCTCGGGCAGGAACTCAGCCAGACCGCCTGCCGGCTGGAGCGCGGGTTTGAAGGCGTCAAGACCACGGTTGAAATCGGCGATGCCAAGATCTATGCTGGCGGCAATGACGGGCGCACCTGGCGCATGAGCTGCGAAACGCAGGCCACGAACCCTGACGCCGCCGCCTGGCAACTGGAGATCTCCGGACTTTACCCGGAGGGCACAGCCACACAAGACGGCCAAAGCTATGCCATCAACCCCTTCCGCCTGAGCACCGATTACGACTGGGCGGTCGACACGTCAACCTATTTCATCAGCCGAGCCGGCGAGCGGGTCGGCCTGGTTGAACGATCCGGCCGCAAGGTGTACGTCATTCCCCATCTGGATCAGCGCGAACGCGATCTGATCGCCGGCATTGCCGCAGTCGTATTATCGGCCGACCTGCCGGGCAGCGAAGAGAGTCTCTGAACCTCCCGCGCATCTCGTGTGATGGACCCGTTCCCGGAGCGGGTCGGTCCCACGGGGACGAAACTCCAGTCGCGGCCCCCTTCACCGGCCGGCGACTCTGGTCCTTGCATCAATCTTGGGAAAATCTTTCCGACCAGCGTCTGATATGCCGCTGATTCGCCGCCTCGCACATGTCACCCATGTCCTGCTGGCGCTGAGCGGCTGTGCGGTCTGTGCGCTGCTGATCCTGGCCGGGGGCGGCCACCCGCCGCCCATCATTTTCCTCCCGCTGGTGCTGGCCGTCTGGTGGGTCGGTCATCTGGCCATCTGGGGCGCCATGCGCTTGCTGGCCCAGGGGCGCACACCTGCAGCTTCCGCGCAGGACCTGCCCCCACCCGTTTTCCCCACCCCCCGGGGGCCACTGCTGCTGGTCACCGCGGCCGGGCTTCTGCACCTGTTGGCGCAGACGCTGGGCACGCTGTGGCAAGGGGCCTGGTATCCCTACAGACATCCCGGCCTATGGACTCAGATGTGGGTTTTCGGCCTGCTGCATGGCGCCGGCTTCGGCGGCCTGTTGCTGCGCCGGCGCTGGGCGCGCGCACTGGGCCTGCTCCTGGCCGTCGTCTGGTGCGCAGTGATCGTCGGGCAAATTTCCCGACCCATCCTGCACGCTGACTTTCGCGAGCCGGGCAGTCTGGCGCTCGCGCTTGGCACCCTGTTGCTGGCTCTGTGGCTGGGCCTGCGACTGCTGCGCGACCCGCGAATCAAAGACTACCTGACACGCTGACGCCAGCAAAAACCATCCGGGTCTTTTGGGCTATGCTCAGACCACTACTTGCTCGTGGACACCCCGGTCATGCTTTTACTCAACCCCCGCAAACTCACCCGCCACCATGCCGACGCGCGCAGCGCCGAGGTCATGCACAAGACCATCGCCTTTTTCGAGGGCAAAGGCAAAGACCGCCTGCTGGAGGATTATTTCGCTCAGCGCTGGTATGCGGATTTCATCAGCTATCAGGGTAAAGAAGGCCTGTTCGCCACCATTTGCACGCCGGCCCTTGCCGACGTAGAAGGCGCGCGCTGGGACACCTACCGCATCTGCGAATTTTCGGAAATCCTGGGCTTTTTTGGCCTGCAGTACTGGTATACATGGCAGGTTTCGGTCCTCGGGCTGGGGCCCTTGTGGATGAGCGAAAATCCGGCCATTCGGCAGCGTACCAAGGACGCCATCAGCAGCGGCGGCATCTTCGCTTTTGGCCTGTCGGAGAAAACGCACGGCGCGGACATTTACTCAACCGACATGATTCTGACCCCGGTGGGCGATGGCAGCTACCGGGCATCGGGCAGCAAGTACTACATCGGCAATGGCAACGCAGCCGCCATCGTGTCCACCTTTGGCAAGCTGGCGGACACCGACGAATACGTATTCTTTGCCGCCGACCCGCAGCACCCCAACTATGAACTGGTCAAGAACGTGGTGCCCAGTTCCAACTATGTCTCGGAATACCGGCTTAACGATTACCCCGTCACGCCGGACGACATCATCCACCGCGGCGACGCCGCCTGGAACGCCGCCTTGAACACCGTCAATATCGGCAAGTTCAATCTCGGCTGGGCCTCGATCGGCATTTGCACCCACGCCCTGTATGAGGCGATCAGCCACGCCGCCAATCGCCGCCTGTACAACATGGCCGTGACCGACTTTCCCCATGTCCGGCGCATGTTCGTCGACGCTTATTGTCGGCTCAACGCCATGAAACTGTTCGCGTTACGCGCCTCCGACTATCTGCGCGCGGCCTCCGCGCAGGACCGCAGATATCTGCTGTTCAATCCCATGGTGAAAATGAAAGTCACCACCGAAGGCGAACAGGTGATCAACCTGATGTGGGATGCGATTGCCGCCAAGGGCTTCGAAAAGGACATGTATTTCAGCCAGGCCGCGGTGGACATCCGCGCCCTGCCGAAGCTGGAAGGAACCGTGCATGTCAATGTCGCGCTGATCGTCAAATTCATGCCGAACTATTTCTTCAACCCCGCCGAATACCCGGAAGTGCCGGTCATGGATCAGGCCGGCGACGACAGCTTCCTGTTCGATCAAGGACCGACCAAGGGCCTGAGCAAAATCCGTTTTCACGACTACCAGCAGGCCTACGCGGCTTTCGATCTGCCCAACGTCAATCTGTTCCGCGAGCAGATCGCCGTATTCAAGACCATGCTGATGCAGGCGCCGCCGGCCGGCCCCCAGCTCAAGGACATCGACTTCCTGCTGGCTGGCGGTGAAATTTTCGCGTTGGTGGTGTACGGCCAATTAATCTGTGAAAACGCCAGATTGCTGGACGTGTCCGATGCGCTGCTTGATCAGATCTTTGATGTGTTGGTGCGCGATTTTTCGCGGCTGGCGCTGGACCTGCACAACAAGCCGCTCAGCAGTGAAAAACAAATGGCCTTTTGCCAGCAAATGCTGCGCAAGCCCGTCGCCGATGCCGAACGCTACGCCGCGATCTGGGATGAAGTGCACGGCCTGGATGGCGCTTACGCCATGCCGCGCGCGCCGGCTTGAAGATCGCCGCGCGATACCTCATGGCAAGCATGGCAAGCATGGCAAGCAAGTTCGCTAGCGCTGCGGAAATCGCCGCGACCTAAGCCCGGCTGGACTGGGGCTCTTCGATTGTGAGGCCAGCCAAGGGCTGCTGCTCGCCCGCCGGAGCGGCGTTTCCACAGGCATAAAGGAATCTTTGAGAAACATTTGAGGCCGTCATAAAGCTTGGGACAGCGGCATGTTCGAGGCTGGATCCGCACCGCAAAACGCGGCATAACAACGCGGGGAACAGTCATGAACTCAATCAATCGCTGCATATTCAGCATCTGCCTGGCCGGCCTCTTGAGCGCCTGTGGCGGGGCGTCAGCACCGCAGTACGACGGACGCGCCGATCCCGACCAGCCACCACCCGACGAGCGTTACGATCTGGACCCCTATGAATACCTGCAGTGGTGGTTCGACCAGGCTCGGGTATTCCCGGCCCAGGATCGGGCAACTGGTCGCGGCGTCATCGTTGCGGTCCTCAATGCCGGCATCTGGACTGAGCACCCGGAATTCCAGCGCAGCGATGGCACCGCCAAGTTCGTGCGCTGCACCACAATCTTGCGCCCAGCCACCCAGACCGATGAACTGGTTTTTCCGCCCCCAGACCAGGAGCCCTGCACGACGCGCTACTGCGGGCAGCGTGACGGGCGTCCGACTACCGACGAATATCCGCATGGCACGGCGACGGCCTCGGTGATCGCGGCCGAACGCAATCGCTATGGCATGAGCGGCGTGGCGCCAGATGCCACGCTGATGTCAGTGGCGGTTATGCAGAACTTCGCCGCCAATCTGCGTGACATCGCCGACGGCATCCGCTGGGCCGCCGACCACGGAGCGCAGGTCATCCATGTCAGCTTGGCCGGCCCGCCTGGCTATGAGCCTCTGGCCGATGCCGGCGCGCTTGACCATCAGGGTCTTGCCGCGGCGGTCGATTACGCGCTGGCGCGCGACATTGCGGTGATCGCGGGTGCGGGCGCCGAGCGTAGTCCGCTGTGTTCGACCGGTGCTTATCGTGCGGGCGTGCTGTGCGTGCTACCGACCAGTCAGGAGGAACTGCCGGCCATGCAGGCCAATTTGGGCCTGAAGCCTGATCTGGCGGCGATCTCGGCGCCCGGCGGGGCCTTCGCCCGCAATTTCGAAGACGGTCTGGCTTCGGCCGATCAACGCAGCCGGGAGGCGGTCTGCCGAGACATGCTGTTCGGTGCCGGTCATCCGGACGGACGCGTTCCACCGGCCGACAGCAGCGGCTGCGTGGCGCCGGGCGCCAACGTCGAGCATGTCGCTTACTCGGGCAGCTATGCCGCGCCCGCAGTCGTCAGCGGAGTCGCGGCCCAGCTCCGCGAGCTGGGCTGTGGCGGGCAACAGAGCGTCGACATCCTGCTACGCACGGCGCGCCTGCCTGCGCCGCATCCGTCCTACGAGCCACCGCCGACCCAGCACCCACCAGCCGCCGGCAACCAGTCGCCTGCCGATTATCTGCCACCATTCTGGTCACCCGCCTATGGCTATGGCATCGTCGATGCGGATGCAGCGACACAGATGGCCGTGAACGAATGTCACTGCGCCCGCAGCCATCGGGGAACATCGTCGCCCCGGAAGGCTGAACCATGCGACCTTTCATAACACGCGCGATGGTGGACCCAGCGAGCTGCCGATTCTGACCGTGGTCCAACACGGTGACGACGGCAGGCTTCTGCGGCACGACCTGTTCGATCCGGAATAACTTGACGAAGCCCGGCAGCGATTCGGCAAGCCGGCAGCCGACACGCGCCCAACCGGGAACTCTGCCAAGAAAAACGGGGTCACGGGTCAGACTGCAATTTCGCTGGGGAGAACAGAAACTGCAGTCTGTGCCGATTTCCATCAAGACTCAGGATGGCTGTCTTGCTCGGCCGACTCGGGCAGCTGTACCAAAAAGCGAGTCCCCCGGCCGGGTTCTGACTCAGCCCAAATATGACCTCCGAGCGCGCTGATCGCATTGCGCGCGCTGGCCAGGCCCAGACCGGTGCCAGGGAACTCGGCGCGGCTGCGCAGTCGCTTCAGCGGCGTAAAGATCGCCTCGAGCTGGTCCGCGTCGATCCCAATGCCATTATCGGCAAAGCAGAAACGCCAGCCGTCCTCTTTTTTTTCGGCACTGATTATCAGATACGGCTTGCATTCCGGCGCGTGAAACTT
>JBFIIN010000112.1:0-9162 GCA_041601225.1 Oceanococcus sp. | reverse complement strand
CCAGGGCCCGCAAGGCCAGGTGGCCGATGGGGTGTCCCGTGAATCCAGTGATCGCTTCCCGCGTGACGGGCTCAGCGTAACCACGGCCAATTACCGCTGGCAGGCTACGGGCCGCTGGATGGTGCGCGATCTGCGCGTGCGGGCGCCGGGAGACGTTGATATCAAGCGGCGCGGGCTGGGCCTGTCCGCCGCTTACAGCTGGGATCAACGTCCTGATCTGGTGGATCGCTGGAAAGGCCGCGCCTTCCAGCAAAGTCCGGATTCCACCATCTCGGTGGTCGGCTTCGAGGATGAGCAGGTCAACTGGGAAGCCAATGCCACCACCCTGGGTGAGCGGGCCGGGCCAGTGCGGGCGATTCGCGAGGTCTGGGGCGCCGATTCGGGCACCAATGTGACCAAGACCGAAACCTTCTACGCCAGCGCCATTGCCTATCGCTATCGCGTGCGGGTGCATCCCATTCCGCCAGATGGCTTGTATACCTCCTGGGATTACAACCGCGCCGCCATGGTGCCCACCGCCACTGAACGGGATCTGGGCGTACCGGCAGGGCGTTATTACTCGATCCTGCGGCCGCAGGGCGTGCCCATTGATGGCATCAACGATGACATCGGCCAGATCGATGGCCTGGTGCCGCTGCCCACGCCGGACGGCCCCCTGTGCCCGTCGCCGGATGCCGGCGGCTTCGTGGCGCCGGACGCCAACGGCCGCTGCCCGGCCTTTTTCGATGCGCCGGATCCCAGCTTCAATCTGGCCCTGGGTTTTGAGAACTGGGAGCAGGTCTCGGGCAAGGGCGATGCCGGCTCGCTGGTTTACATCTTCGAGATGATGAACCCGACTTCGCTGGCCAATCCCTTCATCGTGCCGTATTACCGGGATGATGCCTGCCTGGATGATGGCACCGGTGACGATCCGGTGGCCCGTCCGTGGCCGGGCGAAAGCTATCTGTGGGGCAACGGTGCGGTGCCGGCGGCCTACAACGCAGCCGCGGGCCGGAACCTGGACTTCTCGGGCAATAACTTTGCCGACTGCCTGCAGCGTCAGGGCGCGCATGGCGCGCACGGGGTGCATTACTTCTTTACCCATGATTCGGACAACGCGTTTAGCGGGCAGACCAGCACCGAGATCGACGGCCAGCAGTGGCAGTTCATCGTGCCCAGCGCCGCACCGGAAAACATTGCCGAGCCTTATGCCAATACCGTGCGGGCGCGGTTGCAGGTCTATGCGGCGCCGCTGACGCCGCCGGCCATCGATACGGGGCGTCCCGCCGCGGATGGCGGGCATGAGCCGGTGCGGGCGCTGTGTGAGGCCATTGCCGGCAGCACGGCCTTCTGCAATCAGGTTTCTGAAACCCTGCCCGTGCCGGATGCGGCGACCTGTCTGGCGGCCGGTGCGCCGCCGCAGTTCTGTGCGGTATTTGAGCAGGCTGAGTCGGTGACCGAGGCCATGGCCGCGGGCTGCCGTGAGTTTGGCGGGCCCACCGAGCTGTGCCAGATCGTCGGGGTCACGCCGGGCAAGGGCTATATCTCCGCCGGCTATGGCGCCGCGGACGCCACCTGGCGGGTCGGCGCGGCCGCCGGCCAGTACAGCGATGTGAATACCGAGTTCTTCACCGGCCTGGCCGGTGACGAGGTCGATCCGCATAAATTCTCGACGGCCAAGCGCCGTTCCGACGGCGTGCACTCGCGCCTGAGCGCCCGCGCCATCGTGGTCGAGGGCAGCAATGGCAAGCGGGTGGCCCTGCTCAAGACCGACAACTATCTGGCCCAGGATCTGCTGTTACGACGGGTCAGCCAGATTCTGGCGCAGCAGGGTTCGTCGATTGTCTATGACGACATCCTGCACTCGGCCACCCACAATCATTCTTCGCCGTACTACACCACCTATGCCTGGGGTGTGTGGATCTTTGAAGATGTGTTTGATCAGCGCATGTTCGAGTATCAGGCGCGGGCCATAGCCGATGCGATCCTGCAGGCCGAAGCCAATCTGCAGCCCGCCCGGATGGGGGCGACCACGGTCGAACACGCCATCTTCAAGGGCAACATCATGGGGCCCAAAACAGCCGATGATGGCACCCCGGTGGGCTATCCCTATGACTATGGCGACAATGGACTGGTGGTTGCGCGCTTCGAGGCCCGCGATTCCGGCGAGCCGATCGCGGTGTGGATGAACTACGGCCAGCATCCGGAATCGCTGGATCCCTACAATCTGATCACCGCGGACTTCCTGGCGCCCTTGCAGCGCATGGTGGAACGTGAAACCGGCGCGCCGCTGGTATTCACCCAGGGTGATGTCGGCAGTGCCGAAGGGCCGTACATCCGCGGCTACAACGATGCCCTGCAGGCCGATGGCAGCGAGCTGCGGCGGGCCTGGGCGCATGCCGGCTTCGCCCAGATGGAACGCGGCGCCCATTTCCTGGCCCAGGACGTGATCCGTGGCTACCAGGAGATTGGCCAGCTGGCGCCGGGCAGCGTGGCGGATCGCAAGATCGGTCTGAGCGATGATTTCCCGGTCGGGCGCATCAGCGCCTGGGTGCCGGGGCCGGCCTCCCACCCGTATCCCAGTGTGTCGAACTGCAATACCGACACCACCCTGGCCGGCAATCCCGGAATCCCGGTGGCCGGTCTGCCGGATTGCGAACGGGCCGGGGAGGGCTTTGGCTTCTACAGCGCGATTACCAATAACGCGATCGTGCACGGTTTGCCGATACCGGATCAGTACGACGCCCCGGCCTTCACCGCGGTGGAGGAGAATCTGCGCCTGCGGCTGCAAACCTTCAAGCTGGGTGAAATGCTGCTGGCCTCCTGCGCCTGCGAGGCCCAGGTGGACCTGATCCTCAATCTGGAAAGCCGCACGGACAAGCTGGTCGACAATTACTACGACGGCTTCGATTGGTACTGCGTCAATGAGGCCCCGGCGGACGATCCGCTCTGCGTCGAGCAGCGCAAGGTCTATGACAACCCCAATCCGCTGGGGGGTTACAGCGGCAGTCTGGCTGATCCGGACAAGGTCGCCCATATGCGGGCCCAGATTCATAACGACGCGGCCGGCTGGGACGATCCGGCTGGCGCAGCCAGCGCGGGGCGCGAGCCGGAAGATCTGGCGGCGATCAAGGGCAACTTCACCCGCCGCGAGCTATCGCCGCAACGCGGCTATGCCTTGCCTGTGGGCCTGGGTCATACCGGCGACTACAACGGCTATACCGTCAGCTATCGCGAGTACATGGCCTATGACCACTATCGCAAGGCGCTGACCGCCTATGGCCCGCATACCGCGGACTATATGGTCACCCGGCTGGTGGAGATGGCCGAGCAGCTCAATGGTGGACCCGGTCTGGGTCTGGAAGTGACCGAGCCCGTGAATCTGGTGGACGAGCAGCGCCAGCGCAGCTTTGCCGCCGCGGTGGGTGCGGTGACCGGGCCGGCTTATGATGCCTGGGCCGAAACCCTGCCCCTGGATGCCACGCCGGCCGGAATCCTGGTTCAGCCCACGGATATTCCGCGTTTCGCAGCGGCCACCGTGACCTGGCGTGGCGGCTCCAATGCGGTCGACAACCCGGTGGTGCGGGTGCAGCGTCTGGTGCAGGGCGCCTGGGAGGACTTCGCCGATATGTCGGGTGAGGTACAGACCCGCGTGCAATATCCCGAGGGCGTCGTCGGCGTGGCCACCACCCTGGCCGGACAGCAGGAATGGCTCTGGTCGGCGAACTTCGAGGCCTTCAATGCCTGGCCCGCGGCGATTGGGCATACCCCGGCCGGCACCTACCGCTTTATCGTTGACGGCACGATCCGGCGGCCCTGCCGCAGCCTGGCGAGTTGTCGGGCCGATGCCTTGCTGACCGAGCGCTATGCCCTGGCATCAAGGTCTTTCGAGGTCTTGCCGCAGGCTGACTTCAGCATTCAGGCCAGTCTGACCGGCGGGCTGCTGCGCATAGAACCGCAAATCGCCTATCCGGCGAGTTATGAGTCCGAGTTCCGCTTCCCCAGCCCGGATGAGGTCAGCGAAGGTATCTGCAAGCGCTGCAGCTTCCGTCCCTGGGCGCAGACTGGTGAACTGACCGAAGTTACCGTGACCACAATGACCGGCGGCGTAATCAGCAGCCAGACGGTGTCCTTCAACGGCGGCCCGGCCAGCATCAATGTGGGCAATCCCGACCGGATCATCATCGCCGGCGGCGCGGCGCAGGATGCCTTTGGCAATGGCAATGCACATAGCATCAATCCGCGTGATGCCGACGATCAGGATGCGGACGGCGTGCCCGATAGTGCAGACGCCTGCATGGACACAGCGCTCACCGCGGTCGTCGATGCGCGGGGCTGTGCGCTGGTCGATCCGGCCGATCCGGGAATCTTCCTGGTCGGCACCGGGACCGGCAACCACAACCCCAGTGCCCCAGTGTGCGTGGGCGGCGGCGCCACCAATTGCGGTCGACGGGTTGATCCGGCTGAGCCTGGTGCGATTCGTGATCCGCTGATTTCGCGGGCCATGGCCTTGACGGGTGAGAACGGTGAAACCCTGATCGTGGTGACCACCAGCAATATCGGTTATTTCCTGGCCTACAAGCTGGAACAGAGCGGGCTGAACGGGATTTACGATGTGCGCCTGCGCATCGCCCAGGCCACCGGTGTGCCCTCGACCAACATCGTGGTCATCAGCGATCACTCGCATAACGCGCCGGATACCATTGGGATCTGGGGCGGGGTCACGCCGCAGTACATGAAGATCACCGCCGATTCGGTGGTCAATGCGGCGGTGGAAGCCTACGAGACGCGGCGCGAAGCTCGCTTGCGGGTGGCGGCCATCAATCGCAATGAGGATAGGCAGCCCGGCATTCCAGACCTGGATTCTTCCTATGACCTGCCGCCCGGCAAGGATCTGCAGCGCGGCAATCCGACCAATGATTTCCGTATGCTGGTCGCCGATGCCGTGGATACCGGCGAGCGCCTGCTGAGCTTCGTCAACTACGCCCCGCATGCCACCGTGCTCAATGGCGCGGCCACCGACCAGCTCAGTGGTGACTGGCCGGTCTGGGTGGACGCCGAAGCGCGTGACCTGTTCGGTGCGGGCATGGGCATAGGCGCGGTGGGCGCCCTGGGCGCCACCGACTGGAACAAGAGCGGCGCCAATGCCGATGCCAGGGAAGCAGAAGCCCGGGCGCGTTTGCGCAGCCTGATGCAGGCCGCTGAAGCGCGTCTGCAAGTGCTGGCCGGCGCCGATGTGATCGTGGATTCCACCTTCATCCGTGAGCAGATGACCCAGCCGGTGCTGCTGGCCAACTACAAGCCGGGCCTGGATCGCAATATTCCTGACCTGCCCACCGATGGGCTGGATTTGCGCATCGATCGCTCGACCTTGCCACCCTTCCTGACCGGCACCGTCGTGGGGACCTATGTCAGTGCCATACGCATCGGCGATGTGTTCCTGTCCACTTTTCCGGGTGAGCCCTTCGGCGAACTGAATCACGCGCTGGATGCGGAAGGCCGGGTGCAGGGGGCGCGCGTGCAATTCCTGCTCGGCGCGGCCAATGATTTCTTTGGTTACATGGTCAAGAACCTGGAGACCTATGAGCAGACGCTGAGTACCAGTGCTCTGTATCCGCTGTGTCCCGAGGACGAGTTCGACAATCCACTCAACGACGGCACCTGCGTGGATCACTGGACCCTGATGGTCTCGCCGACCATAGGCTCGCACATCGTCTGCACGCTGCAGGATGCAGCGGATAGGCTGGGTTTTGTCAGTGCCAACCGCGATGCCGAATGTGCCGTGCTGACGGCGCTGGACGGTCTGGCGCCGCCGCCCGAATCGGACAGTCCGTTGACGGCTGCGTCACTGGAAGGGCGCCAGGCCGCGGTGCAGCAGGCCCATATGCTGGCGCAGCAATGCCTCACCACAACCGCACCGGCGGCCCTTTGTACGGCCCTGGCGAATGGCGCAAATGAGGCGGAAACTTACCTGGGCACCGAGCCTGTGGCGGAGGGCGACGGCACGGCGCGCGCGGGCGTGGCGGTGGTTGATGCGTCCTGGCATATGGGGGCCTCGGCCGGCCAGTTCGCCGCGACCGGGCACGGCATCGATGATGCGCGCGGTTACGATCCGTATATGCATTCCACTCGCAAGGTGGGTTCCGACATTCTGGGCTCGCGCATCACGACCCGGGCTCTGGTGGTCGAGGGCGGCAATGGCAAACGGATTGCCGTGGTCGCCAACGACCTGTACCTGCCCAATGATCTGCTGCGACGGCGGCTGGCCCAGTTGCTGGCCCAGCATGATTTGCGGGCGACGGTGGAGGGCGGCACGGTGACCGGCATCACCCAGGACAATCTGGCGATGACCGTCTCTCACAGCCACACCTCGCCGTTTTATTCCACGCCGAGCTGGGGGACCTGGATCTTCCAGGACGTCTATGACCTGCGCTTTTACGAATACATGGCCGAGCGCATGCGGGATGCCATCGTCGAAGCCGCGGCCGGGCTGCGGCCGGCGCGGGTAGGGGGCACGGCCTTCTACGCCAACGATATCCGCTCGCATACCTACGGGGCCAAGATTTCGCCGCTGGACAATACTCCGGCGGGCCAGCCGCACGACTACACCACGCGCCAGGCCTATGTGCTGCGTTTTGACGATGCCGGTACCGGCGAGAATTTCGCCAACTGGATCGTCCATGGCACGCATCCGGAATGGGTCTGGGGCGAGGAGATCATGAACGGCGATGTGACCCATGCCACCATGCGCCTGCTGGATCGCGAAACCGGCGCGGTGACTCTGTATTCGCAATCGGAAACCGGTACCGCGGGTCCGCATAAGGACGAACGCGCGCATGATGGCGCCGAACGCCGCGAGTTCCAGGAATCCTCGCTGGCAGGTACCGACCGGGCCGCGCGACTGCTGGCCGATCGCGTGCTGCTTGCGCTGGATCAGGTGGTCGACAACAGTCCCTGGGATGGGACCCAGTTTGCTGGGTTGAGCAGCGATTTTGATGTGGACTACGCGTTCGAGCGTTACGCACCGCCGGCCACGCGGCCTTATCCGGGCGTCTCCAATTGCAACGCGGATCGGCTGTATTACGAAACCAACCCGGGCGTGCCGGTCGCGGGTTTGCCGGATTGTGAGCATCTGGCCGAGCCGGTGATCGAGCCCTTCCAGGAGATGTCGCCGGTGGATGTGGGCGCGATCACCGGGTCGCTGGTCGAACAACTGGTCGATCTGGGCGTGCCGGTACCGCATTCCTATAGCGCGACCACCCTGACCGGCGTGGAAGAGCAGGCGACCGTGCCGATTCAGGCTTTCCGCATCGGCGATATCGCCCTGACTTTTTGTCCCTGCGAGCAGTTCACCGATACCGCCCTGAATATCATCAGCCGCATCAACCGGGTCGAGGGTGACTTCCACACCGGCTGGGACTGGGATCTGGGCTATGAAGGTAGTGACAAGGCCTTGCGCAATCCGGCCAACAACGGCGATTTCGTGCACGCGGCAGGCGAGGTGGGTTGTAGCGTGTCCGGCGACTCGGTGACCTGTCCGACCCCCAGTCGCGGCGACAACCCCAATGCCACCCTGACCATGACCAGGGCCGCCTATGAGCGCATGAAGGCGCAGATACACAACGACGCCAGCGGCTGGGAAAGCCTGACCGAGCATGGCCTGCACGCCGAATCGGAATCCAATGATCCGGCCCAGATCAAGGGCAATTTCAGCCACGAAGAACTGGCCGATTACGGCTATGGCCTGGTGGTGCCGGTGGGCATGGCCAACGATTACTGGGGTTATATGCCGGCTTACCGCGAATACCGCGCGCATGACCATTACCGCAAGGCCCTGGCGGGCCTGGGGCCGCATGGTGCCGACTTCCTGGCCACCCGGCTCAGCCGCGCGGCAGCCTCACTCAAGGGCCATGCCGGGCACCCATTGACGCCGCTGGATCTGGCCTATCAGGCCGAGTCGGCGCGGGCCGAGCTGCTGGCCGCCGAGCTGGGCACGACCGCCCAGTTGGCAGGACCGGCCTATGCGGCCACCCTGCCTGACGACGGCGGCACGCCGCGGATTCTCACCCAGCCGGGCGATATCGCGCGCTTTGACGCCACCTACGTGCACTTTGTGGGCGGTTCCAGCTTCGAAGGCATGCCCGAAGTGCAGATCGAGCGGCTGCAGGGCGGCGTCTGGGTGCCGTTTGGCACGCCGGATGGCGATGTGCAGCTCCATGTGCGCTTCCCGGGCGCAGACACGGTCATCGAAGTGGACGATTACATCTCGCTGCCGAATCTGCCCGATTACGCGGACTGGCGCTCCGGCCAGTTCGAGTGGGAATGGTTTGCCAATTTCGAGGCCTTTGCCTCCGAACTGCCGCTGCCGGCTGTCAACGCCAATGGCCGGCCGAGCGCGCCGTTTTCAACCCCGACCGGAAACTACCGTTTCGTGATCCGTGGCCATCATCGGGGGCAGGGCGACTACCAGTTGATCAGCCGGACATTCGCCGTGCAGGATGCCGCCCGCTTCGCGATTTCCGGGCTGCAGGCCGGTGCGAACACCGTCAGTTTCGAGGTGGGCAGCCGCCATAGCAGTTATGACCGCAGTGCCTCCACCGATGCCATCACCGTGCCCGAGCGTATCGTCGGTCCGCTGGATTATGCGGATAGCTACGCCAGTCCGTTGCCCTGGCTACGCGAACGCCGCAATCTGCACAGCTATGCCGGCGGGGTGGTGGAAGAGTATTGCCATCGCTGCACTTTCCGGCCCTGGCTGGATACGGGTGAACTTGCTACGCCCGTCTGCGCGACCCGCACGGGCTTGGCAGGATTGCCGGAGCGCAGCTGTAACGCCAGCAGTAGCGATGGTCTGCGCTGGACCGTTGAGTTTTTGACGCCGCATGTGCCCGATGCTCAGGTGGGCATTGCTGTTGGTGATCTGGTGGATAGCCTGGGTCAGATCAACAGCAATACGCTGATGATGAGCGTCGCGCCTTAGCCATTTACCAGAGGAGTTGCCCTTGGGCGGATGTGCTCAGGGCAGATCGAAGTTCACCCCGATACGGATATCGCTGACCTCAAGATCGGTATTGGCGCCATCGTTGTCGCTGAAGTTCTGGATGCGATAGTCCACGAAGATCGCTGTGGTGTTGACCACATAGATACCCAGACCCAGGGCCCAGTCATTGCCGGTGAGTTCGT
>JBFIIN010000111.1:0-9164 GCA_041601225.1 Oceanococcus sp. | reverse complement strand
GGTGCTGGAGCGCGTGCTGGACGGTGCGGACCTAGGTAGCCTGCTGCGCCCGGCCAGTCAGAAGCTGTCGGCGCGCAAGCGCTGGATCGCCGGCCAAGTTCGGGTGCGCGGCCAGCTGGTGATCGATGATGGCGCTGTCCGCGTGCTGCGCGGCGGGGGCAAGAGTCTGCTGCCGGTTGGCGCAGTCGCGGTGAGCGGGAACTTTCGCCGTGGGGATCTGGTTGTCTGCCTAGATGCGGCAGGTCAGGAAATTGCGCGCGGGCTGGTGAACTATGATGCGCCGGAAGTGCAGCTGCTGGCCGGCAAAAGCACGAAGGATATTCCGCGGCTGCTGAAGCGCCCGGGCGATCCCGAGCTGATTCATCGGGATAATCTGGTCCTGTGCTAGACGCGACCGCCGGGCCGGGGCGCGTAACTGCCCGGCGCCCGCAATTCGCGCACAAAAAAGCCGCCAATCGGCGGCCTTTTCAGCTAGCGCAAGACTCAGCCCAGGGACTTGATACCGGCGCGCAGGCGGCTTTTGCTGCGCGCCGCCATGTTCTTGTGGATCAGGCCGCGGGAGGCGTAACGGTCGAGCAACGGCTCGCATTCGGCCATGGCCGCCGTCGCCTGGTCCTTGTTGCCGGCCTCGATGGCCTTGCGTACATTCTTGATGCTGGTGCGGAAACGCGAGCGTTGCGACATGTTGCGCTGGCGGCTATCTTCGGCCTGACGGGCGCGTTTCGCAGCTTGAGGTGAATTGGCCACTGGAATCCTGATAAACGGGGTTTCGAAGGGCGCAAAGTATAATGCCTCGGCGCCCAGAGTGCTACTCCCATTCACCTGGTGCCATTTGCGGCCGCTATAGAGCGCGGTCGGCCCACAGTTCTGACGCACAATTGACCATGCCCGTTTCCCTGTTTCGCTCAAGTTCCACGGTCGGCGGTATGACCCTGCTGTCGCGCGTGCTGGGTTTCCTGCGAGATGTGTTGCTGGCCGTGCTGTTCGGTGCCTCGGCGGGCATGGACGCGTTCCTGGTCGCGTTCAAGATTCCAAACTTCATGCGCCGTCTGTTTGCCGAAGGCGCCTTCGCCCAGTCTTTCGTGCCCGTACTGTCGCAGGCCCATGAACGCGAAAGCCTGGCCGAAGTGCGCGACCTGATCGGCGTGGTCAGTGGAACCCTGATGGCTGTGCTGGCCCTGATAACGGCCTTTGGCGTGCTGGCAGCACCGCTGTGGATCTGGGTCTTTGCACCGGGTTTTGCGGATGAGCCGGCCAAGTTCCAGTCCGCGGCCGACATGTTGCGGATTACCTTTCCGTATCTGTTCTTTATTTCCCTGACGGCGTTGGCCGGATCGGTGCTCAACACGATGGGGCGCTTTGCGCTACCGGCATTCGCGCCCGCGTTGCTCAACATTTCACTGATTTTCTGCGCGCTCTTTTTGGCGCCCCGCATGGACCAGCCGGTGATGGCCTTGGCGATCGGCGTCCTGATCGCGGGTCTGGCACAGCTGGCCCTGCAGTTGCCGACGGTGGCGCGGCTGGGTTTGCTGCCTCGGCCACGCTGGGGCTGGTCGGACAGCCGGGTTCAGCGGATCCTGCGGTTGATGCTGCCGATTCTGTTCGGTTCCAGCGTTGCCCAGATCGCCCTGTTGCTGGATACGGTGCTGGCGTCTTTGCTGGTGACGGGCAGCGTCAGCTGGCTGTATTACTCCGATCGGCTCATGGAGTTCCCATTGGGCGTGTTCACGATCGCGATTGCAACGGTGATCCTGCCGCGACTGTCGCGCCTGCACACCCAGGAAGCGGGTGCGGAATTCGGCCAGACGGTGAATTGGGCCTTGCGCATGGTGGCCTTGATTTGCGTTCCGGCGGCGCTGGGCCTGTTCTTCCTGGCCGGCCCGCTGCTCATCACCCTGTTCAATTACGCCGCCTTCGGCGAAAGCGATGTGCTGATGAGTCGCTGGAGCCTGATGGCCTATGCATTTGGACTGCTGGGTTTCAGTCTGGTCAAGGTGCTGATTCCGGCCTATTTCGCGCGGCAGGACACCCGCACGCCGGTGCGCTACGGAATCATTGCTCTGAGCGTGACCATGCTGTCCAATCTGAGCATGGTGGGCCTGGCCCTGCATCTGGAGTGGCACGCACCCCATGCCCTGATCGCCCTGGGCACGTCTTTGGGGTCGTTTTTGCATGCCGGTCTCCTGCTCCACGGCATCCGTGCCCAGGCCTCGTTCTCGCCCGATTCTCGATGGCGCGCGTTCCTGCTGAGGATTGGCCTGGCCGGCGCCACCATGGCTTTGACTGTCACCCTGACCGCGGGCGATCTCGAACTCTGGTTCGAGCTCGGTGCGGGCGCCCGGGTTACGCGGCTGTTCGTGGTGATGAGCGTGGCGGCGGTGACATACTTCGGGTCCCTGTGGCTTATGGGCCTACGCGGTCGTGATTTGGCCCAGCCAGTGACAAATTGATCTTATGGATGTGATTCGAGGCGCATATAACCTTCGTTCGACGCACCGGGGTTCGGTGGTAACCCTGGGTAATTTTGATGGGGTGCACCGGGGTCATCAGGAGCTGTTGGCGCAGCTGCGGTCGCTGGCCCGCGAGCACCGCACACGGTCCACGGTCGTGACATTCGAGCCGCATCCCATTGAGCACCTGGCGCCGGATCGCGCGCCGGCCCGTTTGAACTCCCTGCGCGAGAAAATCGCGCTGTTCGCGGAGCATGGCGTCGATCAGGTTCTTGTGCTGCGCTTCGACCAGCGCCTGGCCGATTGTTCGGCGGTGGATTTCGTCGAAACGGTGCTGGTTGCGGGTTTGGGTATGCAGGCGGTTGTTATCGGTGACGATTATCGATTCGGTCATCGACGGCAGGGTGATTTCGCGCTGCTCAGGCGCCTGGGCCGGGACCATGGTTTCGCCCTCAGGCGTATGCAGACCCTGACGAGCGAGGGTGAGCGGGTAAGCAGCAGTCGGATACGCCGAGCTCTGGCGGAAGGAGATGTTGCGGCGGCCGCGCAACTGTCCGGGCGTCCATACCGGATTTGCGGCCGCGTAGAACGCGGTCAGCAGCTGGGCCGGCAGATTGGCGCCCCCACCGCCAATATCGCGCACCGCCGTAACTGCGCGCTACGCAATGGCGTATATTGCGTCGCTCTGGACGGCAGACCGGCGGTGGCCAATTTCGGTGTGCGACCGACGGTGACAGACAGTCCACGCCAGCATCTCGAGGTCCATGTGCTGGACATGCCGCCGGAAACGGACCTTTACGGTCGTCGGCTGGGTGTCGATTTTTACGGATTTCTGCGGCCGGAACTGCGCTTTGACGGTCTGGATACGCTGCGCGCGGCAATTGCGCAGGATGTCCTGGATGCGCGCGACTGGTTTGCGACCCATCCTCGAGGAGATGATTTTGCGTTGGCAATATAGCAACCCGTACTGGCTGTGGCTGGCCGCCGTCATTATTGCGGTCGATCAGATCACCAAACAGCTGGTCGTGCGCCACATTGCGCGATTTGAAGAGATCGCGGTCAATGAGTTCCTGAATCTCACCCACAGGCACAATACCGGAGCGGCGTTCAGCAGCTTCAGTTCGCTGCCGCCCTGGGTGTTTATTGTGCTGGGGGTCGTGGTGAGCATCGGTATCCTGATCTGGCTGCGCCGTAACCTGTACGGACAGCTGCTGGTGGCGATCAGCCTGTGTCTCATTCTGGGTGGCGCGCTGGGCAACGTGATTGACCGCGCCACGCGCGGTTATGTCATTGATTTTATAGATTTTCATGTTGGGAACTGGCATTATGCCGCGTTCAATGTGGCCGATATGGCCATTACGGTGGGCGCGGTCTTGCTGCTCTTGGACATGTTCATGAATGGCGAGACTGAGACGACTGCCAAGGAGTCGAAGAACAAGACATGAACATTCTTCTCGCCAATCCCCGTGGGTTCTGTGCGGGCGTGGATCGAGCCATCGAGATCGTGGAGCGCGCCCTGCAGCGCCTGGATCCGCCGATCTATGTGCGTCATGAAGTGGTGCACAACCGGTTTGTTGTCGATGATCTGCGCAGTAAAGGCGCGATCTTTGTTGAGGAACTCGACGCCATCCCCGCGGGCGCGACCTGCATCTTCAGCGCCCATGGCGTTTCCCGGGCGGTGCGTGACGATGCCGCGGCACGTGGGCTCACGGTGCTTGATGCGACCTGTCCTCTCGTGACCAAGGTCCACGTCGAGGTATTGCGGTATGCGCGGAAGGGGTGCGATGTGGTGCTGATCGGTCACGCCGGGCATCCGGAGGTTGAAGGCACGATGGGTCAGTTCGACGGTTCTTATGGCGGCGAAATTCATCTGGTCGAGAGTCCTGAGGATGTGGCGCAGCTGCAGGTGAATAGGCCGGAAAGTCTGTCCTATGTCACCCAGACCACCTTGTCGGTGGAGGACACCGCCGCAGTGATTGGCGCTCTGCGCGAACGCTTTCCGGCGGTGCACGGACCACGCCAGGATGACATCTGTTATGCCACGCAGAATCGTCAGGATTCGGTCAAGGACCTGGCCGAGCGCTGCGATCTCGTGTTGGTCGTCGGCTCAAAGAACAGTTCGAATTCCAACCGTCTGTGCGAAATTGCCAGGCGCGTGGGGGCGCGCTCCGAACTCATAGATGGTCCCGAAGATATTGCGTTGCAGTGGTTGACCGACGTGGCGACGGTGGGCGTCACCGCGGGCGCTTCGGCGCCGGAGGTGCTGGTCCAGCGCGTGGTCGGCAAGCTCACCGAGCTGGGTGGGCAGTGTGCGCAGGAACTGCGCGGGCGTGAGGAAAATATTACCTTCGTTCTACCGCAGGTCCTGCGCGAGCGCGCATAGCCCGCCTGCTGGGCAAAGGTCCGCCAGCTGGCGCCGTATGGGGTATCTTGGGCCAGGGCTGGAAGCCGTGGCGTGGCCGGAGCTACGGTGTCGCGCTGGAACCCAGATCCAGCCCGTCCTGAGCAGGCCAGAATCGGGTCAGCCTCCAGCGGGTCATCAAGCCTCCCGCAGGAGAATGAACAGCCTTCTCCATAACATCGATAACTGGCAGAACATGCGCCTTTGGCGGGGTCACCAACAATCGCTGCTGGTGGCGCTACGGGAGCCGGTCTGATCGATGGTAAAGGTCAGGCAATCGGTATCGGCCACCTGTTTGCCCTTGGCGGTGGCAGTGGCCGAAAAGTCGAAATTCGTCGCCTGGGTGATGACGATCTCGTATATGGAATCGGCGCCAACGGTTGCCGAGCCGTCACCATCCTTGTCAATGGCGAATGTCACGCCGGCAAATCCCATGTCGGTACCGTCGACGGTGTACTGCTTGTTGTCGGCGAAAAAATTCTCCTCCCGGGCCGCTAGCTGCAGCAGGACGTTCTTGGCTGCAGCGCGGTTGGATTTCAGCACATACTGCTGATAATTCGGCACGCCGATGGCCATGAGTACGCCGACAATCGCGATGACCGACATCAATTCCACGAGGCTGAAAGCCGTCTGTCGGGCGGGCCGGTGAGCGGACTGGACAGCCTGTGCTGGCGGGCCTGCCGCAGGGCTCGCGGCGGGCAACTGAAGGTTCGCCTGATTCATGAAATCGTATCCATAGATCTTGTGCACGTTAGAGCGCTTCCAGTATCTGCCAGAAGCTGGGAATCACATTCTGCGTTCCGGCATTGAAAATCTGCAGATCCGGACGCAGGATGCGGCCGGGGGGCAGGAACACCACATCCGCGGGTATGCCGCCCGATGACAGATCGTCGGTGCGGTCATCCTTGGAGTTGGGGGCACCGGAGTCATCGCCGGCGATGTCATCGGACGTGTTGAAGTTGAACGCGGCCGTGCCATCGGCGAGATTGACCGCAAACAGGCGTCCCGAGCCCTCGCCAGGCCCACAGGATCCCGCGCCCGTTGCGCCAGGTGGGGTGTACGTGGTGAAGAAAGTGATGCCGGAGATGGTTAGCGGGCTGGACAAGCCCTTTTCACTGGACGGCGCATCGTCCAGATCGATAAGCCAGCCAAACTCCAGATTGGGCGTGGTCGCACAGGTTGCGCGCTGCAGGCAGTTGCTTGTGACATCCGCCAGATCCGCAGGCTCCAGATTCAGATCGACGGCGCTGCCGACATCGATGTTGCGATCCTTGATCAGGAAGGCACGGTTCAGGACATCGCCGCCATTGTCCAGCGGGTCGGCACGGTCTCCGGAGGTCAGAATCACCGCATCAAACGGCCCCAGGCCATCGCTGTCCTGGACCAGATCGGGCGCATGGAAGAAGCGGCGATCGGCAATCTTGCCGCTCGCTGAGCTTGCATGACGTCCGAATTCCGCCAGCAAGGTCAGCGTCCAGTCTGAGGTGTTGCTGCCGTCAAGATCGACGCGCCACACATTTCCACCGGTATCACCTACAACCACGCGGTCGGTGAAGCCGTCACCATCGGTGTCGGCAATGGTGACATCCGAAGGAATGCTGTCGACCAGACCTGAATGCGTGTACTGGGTTGCTGACACCGCGCCGGTCGATCCGCCGCCGGTGGCCTTCCAGATCAGGTTGCCGGTCAGGGCATTAACCACATAGATGGCTTTACCATAGGTGTCATCGGTGCCCACACCGCTGCGCGTATCCTTGTTCTCGTCGTAGCCGCCGCCGAAGATCAACACTTTCAGGGCGTCGCCACCGGCGGTTTCGATCGTGCCCACGCGCGGTGTCGAGAAGGTCAGACCCATTTCGGTGAATCCGCTGGAGGTGTTGTCAATGCGCCATTTCAGCAGCGGGTTTTCCGGGTCGTTGATATCCAGGGCGTAATAGGTGCGTCCGCCACGGCGCTGGCCGAAATAGAGTATGGCATTCTCGCCCGGGTCAATCGTGCCGCTGTCATTGTCATCCTCGGTCAGCAGGGCAGGGGCCCCGTCGATACCATAGGGGTGTTTGTTCGTGCCCGACAGGGGGGCGTTGGAGCGCAGGATTTTCTGAATTCCCATTGAGGCCTGGGGGTAGAAGGCCCAGACTTCTTTGCCGCTTTCGGCAACCGGAGACGCAGAGGTATTTTCGATCAAGCGGATCGCGCCGTCATTGCTGGCGGTCGCCACATATATGGCCGGATTCGTCGCTGTGAACCCACCGCGGGAGCCAAAGTTCACCGGGAAGGGTTTGGCGTGCAAAATGTCACCCAGCAGCCACTGCCGGGGATCAGTCGTCAGGCCATCGGCATTGAGGTCATCAACATCCTGGCCGCGCATGTAGCGGATCAATTCCGTTGCTTCAGCCTGGCTGGCTGCTCCCAGGACATCTTTTAATGCGGCGGCCACGGGCGCCGTCGCATCCAGAGCCGTCAGCGTCGTCGGCCCGCTGTCGTAAAGCACCTTGCGGTCGCCCGAGGCGTTGGTATCACCGATGGTCTGGCCGAAGATATAGCCGGGAATGTTCTGGCCCGCAGCGCCGCGATTCACCTCGCGGCCATCGGCATCGGCGACCAGGGTGGGATCCAGAGTGGCGGGCGCGGTCCCCGGGGGCACATCTTCGTAGTAGTTGAAGCCCTCGGGCAGCAGGGGGTCGCCGGCCGGGTCGTTGCCGGTCTGCGACCAGAAGGTCAGGGCGCTGAGATTGATCCGCCCGTCCACGGCCGATACCGCGGTGCTGTTATTGGCATCGACGAGCACGGGATTGCTGGCGTTGATGTCGTCGATCTTGAGCTTCTTCACATTGCCGGGCCAGCGCGGCTCTTTGAAGGCCTGGAACAAGGCGATATAGACGTTGTCGACAATCTCGGCCCGGTTGAAGACATTGACCGGTACCGAAGCGGACACGAAGGTCGTGCTCACGCTCAAGATTTGATCGAAGATGGATCGCAGGGTTTCCACAAGTTCGGCCGGATCCTCCGACAGCGACAGCGGCTCGCCGGTGCCACCGGCCGCCGAATAGGCCCGGGTCTTGGTATTGATCTTGGTTGGATCAACCACGAAGTAGGAGGTGACATTCTGCTTGTCGGCCAGATCCGGTACGGTGCCGAAGGTGCCATCGGCCAGATCCACATCATTCAGATACTCGATCACCGTGCCGAAATTGTTGTTGTTGCCCTGCAGATTGATGCCAGCCATGCCGCCGTTGGCTTTGGAGGCGGTGATGGCCACATCCGAATCGTCTTCCTGGCTGGAGACCTGAAACAGAAAATTGATGGTGTAGATGCTGGTGCAGGCTCCGGCGCCGGCCAGCGGTGAGACATATGCGCAGTTGGCCGCCGGGGTGCCGACCGGGCAGGTTTCGATGTCCGTATCCCAGGCGATATCCGGCCATTCGCAGGGATCATTGAGATTCCTGGCGTTGCCGCCCCGATTGTCGATGTCGGTGAATCCATTGTGGGCGTTGTACAGGCTCTGCCCGGTCAGGTACCGGAAGAACTCGAAGAACAGCTCCTTGCCCTGGTATGTGTGGCCGTTGAAATTCCCTCCGCCAGCGCCACAGACCTCGCAGGCATCGCCCACACCATTGCCATTGGCATCCGCCTGGCTGGGGTTGGCCAACGCCGGGCAATTGTCATTGGCATCGGCTATGCCGTCGCCGTCGGTGTCGGTCAGAGGGTCGCAGACATCGCCCACACCATCTACGTCGGCATCTTCCTGGCCCGGGTTGGGGTGCGCCGGACAATTGTCGGCGCCGTCTTCAATGCCATCACTGTCGGAATCGTTGAAGCCGTCACAGGCATCGCCCAGACCGTCTCCATCAGTGTCAGTTTGTGCCGGATTGGCAACCGCCGGGCAGTTGTCGGTGGCATCATCGATGCCGTCGCCATCCGAGTCCGTGGAAGGGTCGCAGACATCGCCGATACCATCGCCATCGGTGTCGGTCTGACCGGCGTTGGCGTGGTTCGGGCAGTTGTCGGCGCTATCAGCAATGCTATCGCCATCGCTGTCGGTGAGTGGATCGCAGACATCGCCGTCGCCATCGCCGTCGGTATCGGTCTGGGCGGGATTGGGGTCGTTGGGACAATTGTCTACGCCGTCATCGACGCCGTCGCCATCGGTATCCGTGCCGGCCTCGCAGGCATCGCCGATGCCATTGCTGTTGCTGTCGAACTGGGCCGGATTGGACACGTTCGGGCAGTTGTCAGTCGCATCGTCAATCCCGTCACCATCCGTGTCGGTAAGTCCGTCGCAGGCGTCGCCCAGGCCGTCGCCGTCGGCGTCG
>JBFIIN010000110.1:0-9358 GCA_041601225.1 Oceanococcus sp. | reverse complement strand
TCCAGCTACGGCGATGCGGTCGATACGGCTGCGGGCGACAACACGGAGTTCAGCTTCGTCGCCACGGATAACACCGAAGGCCTAGCCACTGTCGCGCCGTCACTGGGCTCCTCCAGCGCCGCCGCCGCGGGCACCCAGTAAGCAGTTGGTTCGGCATCAGGCGGCCCAGTGGGCCGCCTGAGCTTCAACCAAAATCTTTACCGCCAAACCTTAAACCGAGAAAGACCATGAGTCGTAAATCAAAAGGCAGTGTGACCGCGAGCATGGCGATGTTCGTCAGTTCCGGCATCATGGCCTCCGTCCTGGGGCTGCGGCAATATGATCGCGCCACCACCGAATTGGCCTGGGTGACTCAAAGTGACCTGCGGGCTGGTCAGACGATCAGTCAGACTATGCTCAAACGTGCCCGCGTCAAAGAAGATCGGCTGGGTATCGAGGATATGCGTTTGGTGATCGGCAAGCGCCTGACCACCGATAAACGAGCCGGTGAGACGATCTCCCCGGCGGACCTCTCCGAACCAAGCCGCCCAGCGGCGCGTTCGCTGGCAGAGCACATACCGGAAGGGCGGGTTCTTTACAGCCTGCAGCTGGGCTCGAACTCTTCGGTGCCTCTCTCGCAGCTGCGCGCCGGCGACCGGCTTGACGTACTGATCCGCGGCCGTTACGGCGTTCGTACTGCCGCCACCGATGTGCGCCTGGTCGGGGTGATGCGTCCGCGCTCGGGTGCGAGTCCCTCGGCTGCTGACGCGAAGATCACGAGTTTGCTGCCACAGAAGCCAAAGGCCATGCCGACCAGTGGCGCAACGACCCTGGTTCTCGCCGTCGATCCAGCCCACGTATACCCGCTGGCGAACGTCGGAACCCAGGACATTGTGTCTTTGGTTCTGCACAGCGCGTACGATGTAGCCGCTGGGCGGTCAGTTTCAGTCACGCCGCAGCAGACCGAACGTGCGGTTGAGGTGGTTGCCGGCCTGGCGCGCTCGACTGTATATGTGAAGCCTTGAGCCAGGCGCCCAGAGGGCGCGAAAGGAGGACCCTGGTGTTCCGGAACAAGCGCGCGACCGGTCAGGCGCAGTCAGCGATGGACGATTTCAGGCTTTTGCGCCAACAGGTGCACGAACGGCTGATCGAAACTATCGAGGATGGAGGTGCCGAGGCGCTTGCACAGCCTGATGAGGTCCGGGAGAGAATTCGTGATCTCGTTAAGGAATTGAACGAAGATACCGATGCCGATATCTCCGCAGCAGAACAAGCGCGGCTGGAACGTGAGATCCTGGAGGAACTCAGTGGCATGGGGCCGCTGGCCACCCTGATGCTGGATCGGGCGATCTCTGATATTTTGGTCAATGGTCCGGATGAGGTCTGGGTCGACCGCGCCGGGCGCCTGGAGCGAACCGCACTACGGTTTGATGACGACGCTCATTTACGCCGCTTCCTCGATCGCATCGTTTCTGCACAGGGGCGGCATCTGGACGCTTCCTCGCCAATGGTTGATGCCAAGCTGCCCGACGGCAGCCGCCTGCATGCCGTAATTCCGCCGCTCTGCGCGCTAGGCGCCGTAGTATCGATACGTCGTTTCCGTGCCGACCCGGTGACTGCGGCAGAGCTCGTGGAGCGCGGCTTTCTGAGTGCGCCGATGCTTGAAGTGCTTCAGCTTGCGGTCAACGCCGGCCAGAATGTCGTTATCGCTGGCAGTGCAGCGGCTGGCAAGACCACGCTTTTGAACGTCATCTCCCGGTTTGTCCCGGCCACTGAGCGCATCGTAACCATCGAGGAGACGGCGGAGCTACAGCTGGACCACGAGCATGTGATACCGCTGGAGTCACGTCCGGCGAACATCGAAGGACGCGGCGGTGTGACGCTGCGAGATCTGGTCCGGACCGCATTACGCATGCGCGCCGATCGCATCATCGTCGGCGAAGTCCGCGGGGCGGAGGTCATGGACATGCTGCAGGCTATGAATGTTGGGCATGATGGCAGCCTGACTACCGTTCACGCCAACAGCCCGCAGGATGTCCTGCGACGCTTGGAGGCTCTGGCGCATATGGGCGATGCCGGGCTGCCACGCGAAACGATCCGCGAAATGATCGGCTCTGCGATTCAGCTGATCGTTCAGGTCATGCGGTTTCGCGACGGTAGCCGACGTGTGACCAGCATTTGCGAGCTGGTCAACATGCCCGACTCTTTACAGGTCGTGGAGATTTTCCGATTTCAGGCCGATGGACTGGATGATGCCGGGAAAGTTCGCGGCCGGCACCTGTCCACGGGGGCCAGCATTCGCTTCGTGGAGCGGGTCCGCGAACTGGGCTTCGAGTTGCCTAAATCTCCGGACGGCGCCGACCCAGCCGCCGCGCCGGCATGATCGAGCTGATTCTGCTGCCCACCGCGCTGGCGGCGCTGGTGTATTCGGCCTGGCGCCTGTGGTCGCGTGGCAACGGCGAGGAGGTGCCCGTGCCACCAACGCCCGAACTCGCGCCAAACCCTGTGCGACGCTTGCTGCTGCAACTCAACCTGGAACTTGATCCACCCGTTTTCGTTGGCGGTCTGGCACTACTGGGCATCGGCGGGTTGGCGATGCTGATCGAGCTGGTCGGGATGTCCCCGCAGCTGGCGATGCTGGTCGCAGCCGGATTTCTGGTCTTGTTTGTCATGTTGCTGCACGACTTGGCCGGGCGGCGCTCGCGCCGCTTTGAGAGTCAGCTGCTCGACGCCCTGGAACTCATGAGCGCTGCACTGCAGGGTGGGCTGCCGCCGCGGCAGTCGCTGCGGGCCGCTGCGCAGGGAGCGCAGGGCGCGGTGCGCGCCGAACTGGAAGAAATCGTCAAACGCCTGGACCTGGGCCTGACCGTGGAGCAGGCGCTGCGCAGGATGGGGACCCGCTACGAAAACGAGGGCGTGCGCCTGTTCAGCCAGGCTTTGATTGCCAAGTGGCATTCTGGCGGCGATTTTGCCGCCCTGCTCAAGGCGGTCAACGAGCTCATCCGCGACCGCATCAAATTGCGGACACAAATCGAAGGTCAGCTTTCCGGCGCCCGCTACGCGGCCATTTTTTCCGGAGCACTGCCGTACATTTTAATCCCGTTGTTCCTCTGGCGACAGCCGGGGTGGTTCGAGTCGCTGTTCGCTCATCCCCGCGGCGCCACCCTGCTGGTAGGGGCGGGGCTGTTGCAACTGATCGGTTTCCTTTGGCTTCGGCGTGTCCTGCGGGTGCGGCTGTGATCGCAGACTTGTGGATGGACCTGGCGCTGCTTGCGCTATTGCTGACCACCACCTACGTGCTGTATCGGCTGGAAACCGGGCTCCTGTTGCGCGATGCCCCGGATCGCGACGGTCGGGCCGCGCCGCGCCTGCGGCTCTACCCGGCGTCGTTGATTCGCCAGGCGGGCCGGAGGCCTGAGTCCGTGCGAGGCTTATACTGGGCGGGCAAGCTGGTGTCGGGGCTGCTACTGAGTCTGGTTTGCGCCGAACTGGTCGGCGATCACCAGCTCTGGTGGGCATGGGTGGGTGCGGGGCTGGCGGGGTCCTTCCTGCCGGAGCTGTGGTTGCTTGATCGCCGTCGCAGACGCCGCGCAGAGATCGAATCCGCGCTCAGTTTCTTTATCAATCTGATGGTCGTCTATCTGCAATCGGGGATGAACCTGGCCCAGGCTTTTCGTCAGGCGGCCGCTCATGGCCTGCGCAGCGAACACCCCTTGGCGCAGGAGGTTGAGCTGCTCTCGATGGAAATCGACGCGGGGCGTGACCGCGACACGGCCTTCGCGCTGCTCGCCGAACGGAGCGGGGTGCCAAGCCTGAGACGTCTGGCCGCCATCATTGCGGTCGCCTACCGGGCCGGTTCGCCGGTAACCGATACCCTGCGCGCCCAGGCCGAGCTGCTTAAGGCCCGGCAAAGCCAGCGGGTTGCCGAACTGGTCAATCGCAAGTCCATGGAGGCGATGCTGCCCATGCTGCTGATTTCCTTTCCGATGTTCGTCATGCTGGTACTGTTCCCGGCGGTGCAACAAGTGTTCGATGTGCTGCGCATGATTGGCGAGCTGTTTTGACCGCGCCGTAATGTTCACTCACAGAGCGGCGCGGTGGTTCGACATCGCGATGATGCCTGGCCTGGTGCCCCGCCATGCGGTTCAAGCTCAGCAGTTTTCGGCGCGCGCGGTTCGAACCCGAACGAACCGGGCGTTTATCTTTTCTTCATGTGCCGGACGCTAGAAGACCTTATTATGAATACGACAGCATGGTTTGCGGCCGGTGTGCCGCTGGGCGCGGCGGCAGTCTGCCGGATGCTCACATTGAGCGGCTTACTGGCGAGCGGTTTCAGCATGAGCGTGGGCAATGCGCACGCCTCTGAGGCTGAGGATGGAGCTGAAGCTCTGGGTCAGTTGGATCAGAGTTACGCCTTTCACGGTCTGCGCACTGGACATCGCTCGGCGATTGTGGCGGGTTCGAGTTTTGGCGACGCGCCGGATCGCGCGGCTGGCGACGGGGTCGTGCGGATTCCACCAGGGTCTCGCTTACAGCCGGGCAGCGTGCAAATTCTGGTCGTAACACCGCCGATGGATTCGGCCGAATTGCCCTGAGCCAGAGGGGCCCGCGGCAGTTCAGCCGGCGGCAATGGGTGGGTCTCGCGATGCAATGACCCGCAACGACGATTTCAGAGTTTGCCGGGTTCGCGCAGCTGGCACCGCGTGGGTATCGAGGCTGGCGGACAGGCAGGGCGGCTGCCTTGCAGCCCTTCTGTGCTGAAAACCTCGACGACTCTGCGAGCCCCTGAGTGGCGGATGCGCGCCAAGCTCGACCACAGCCGCCGGACCCAAATTGCAAACCAATCTGCGAAGCAATTTGCGGAGCATTGGTCCAAGCAAGATGGCGCGTACGCGAAAACCAAAAAAAACTCCTGGATTCAGTCACATACAGGACCTGCCGCAGGTGGTACAGGTCTTGCATTTTTACGCTGAGCTTGCCAAATCATCACGGAGTTGCCATGAGTTTCCAAGATACCGCCCTATTGCTGATCGGGTTCCAGAAAGACTATTTCGCGACCGATGGAATCCTGCATAAAGTCATTGAAGAGTCATCCCGTGTCACCGGGGTCATGGAGAATACCTTGCGCCTGCTCGAAATGGCCGGTCGTGATTTTGGTTTGGTTATTTCCACACCGATCATCTTTACTCCGGATTACAGTGAACTGGATGAACCCGTGGGGATTCTCAAGACAATCAAAGAAGTCGGAGCCTTCAGGGAAGGCGCGCGTGGCGCGGAAGTTGTCGACGAGTTCAAGCCCTATGAAGACCTGATTCAGGAACTGCCGGGCAAGCGTGGGCTCAACGCCTTTTCCAATACTCGCCTGGAAGAAACCTTGCGCGCGGCCAAGATCGGCAAGCTTTTGCTGGCGGGAACGGTGACTTCGATCTGTATTGATTCGACCGGCAGGCATGCCGCAGAACTTGGCTTCTCCGTCACCATTCTGTCGGACTGCACCTCTGGGCGAACCAATTTCGAGCAGGAGTTCTACTGCGAGAACGTATTTCCACTTTATGCGAGCTTGACCTCGACCAAGCACCTGCTCGACAGCTGATCGGGCCGCCAAATGTCAGGACCCACGCACAGCGAGCTCCAGACCCAGATTCAGACGCGTCTGCTGGAAGAGCTGAACCACAGGCAGAGAGAATTCCAGACCCTGATCAATCTTCTGGAGGAGATCGTATTTCGCTGTGACCGTGCGGGTACGATTCAGCTGCTGAACCCGTCATGGGCCAGCAAGCTGGGCTTCCCGCTGGAGCAATCCATCGGCAGTTTGATCACCGACTATATTGTCTCTCCCGAGCAGCGCGATCAGCTCAGGGAGGCGCTTGCGGCCGATCAGGCCATTACCCAGTCTCTCAAGCTCGGCACCGGATTCGGCGAGTCCCGCAGTTTCATGTTGCGGGCCCGCCTTGATGCCGGGGCCTGGTATGGCTCCCTGATCGATGTAACCGACCAGCAGCTCACCCTTCGCGCTTTACGGGACAGCGAGCAACGCGCGCGCAAGCTCTCCATGGTTGCCGAGAACACCGACAACATGGTCATCATCACCGACGCCAGCGGAAGCATCGATTGGGTCAATGCCGGGTTTGAGAAAGCCACCGGGTACCAACTTCGAGAAGTGCAGGGCAACCGGCCTGGCGAGATCTTGCAAGGTCCGGACAGCGATCCCGCTGTAGTGGCGTTGATGCGCGACTCCGTCGCCGCCGGCAAGGGCTTCGCGGTCGAGATCGTCAATTATGATAAGGCGGGCAAGCCCTACTGGGTCGCGATCGACTGTAAACCCGTGCTGGGCCGCGACGGCCGGCCGGACAGCTTTATCGCGATCGAACGCGATATCACAATCACCAAGCAGGCCGAGAGTGCCATGCGCGAGGCGCGCGATGAAGCGCAGAATCTTAGCCGGGCGCGCACGCGTTTCGTGGCGAACATGTCGCATGAGATTCGCACGCCGCTCAATGCCATTCTGGGTATGAGTTCGTTGCTGGATGACACGGCCTTGAACGGCGCACAGCGCACCTATCTTCACACCATCCAGAACAGCGGCAAGGCCTTGCTGGCCCTGGTGAACGACGTTCTGGATTTTGCCAAGTTGGAGTCTGGCCAATTACGTTTCGAAGCCGTCAGCTGCCCCATTGCACAGCCGCTGGAAGAGGCCGTGGATATTGTCGCTCCGATTCTGCGTGAGAAGGGCTTGAGTTTGCACATGATGTTCGACGGACCACTGCCCAGGCGCGTGGTCTGCGATCCCGACCGGCTTCGCCAGGTCGTCCTCAACCTGTTGTCCAATGCGGCCAAGTTCACTCAAAGAGGCGGCATTGGGCTTCGCTGCCGTTGGATTGGTGCCGAAACCGGCCTGCTGAGCGTGGATGTGACGGATTCAGGGATCGGTATCGACCCCGGTCGGCTCGACTCGCTTTTCGATGAATTCACTCAGGCTGACCCATCGATTACCCGGGAATTCGGCGGTACCGGGCTCGGTCTGGCCATCTGTCGGCAGATCTGCGAGCAAATGGGTGGACGAATCTGGGCCTGCAGTCGCGAGGGTCAGGGTTCCCGCTTCTCGTTTCAATTGCGTCTGAATGCTGAGCCGGTCGAGCCCGTTTTGCAATCTGATTGGCAGCTGGAATATTCGGGACTTGACTCCGCCACCGAGGCCGTCATGGCATCAGTCTCGCACTATTACCAGATTCCCGCAGTCCGGCGGTCTTCACCGCCAGGACCGACACCCGTGCTGACCGTTCAGGACGCAGGGCGAGCGCTGCCACTGGACCTCGATGAGCTGGATGAGATCTTCACGCCGCGCCGGATTCATGAGATGGCGCGGGCTGCCGTGAATCCCGCCATGACGGCGACGATTCCTGCGCCGGAAAACGACAGGGTCGGGCACGGTCTGCGAATTCTGATCGCCGAAGATGTGGTGGCGAACCAAATGGTTCTGAAACTTATGCTCGAGAAACTGGGTTGCGACGATGTGACGGTCGTCGATGATGGCAGCCAGGCGGTCGAGCAAGCCCGCATGGAGAACTTTGACCTCATTTTTACCGACATGCACATGCCGGTCATGGGCGGCGTGGAGGCCGCAAGCGCGATCCGCTCCCTGGCAATGGCCCGACAGCCCCTCATCGTCGCGGTTTCTGCAGACGCAACCTCAGAAGCTCGCGGTTTAGCCGCAGATGCCGGCATCGATCGCTGGATCTCCAAGCCCGTTGTCAGGCGGGAACTGCGCGAGGTTCTCTCCAGCTGCCAAGCGGCCTTGGACTGCTGGGGAAGCCCGCGCCGTACAAGCCCGGCTCAAGTCCGATCGACGCTCTGATGGGGCGCCGCGGGCTCGCGCTTCGGTCGCGGCGCCTCACGGAAGCTTCGGTGGCCTACTTGCCACGAGCCGGTGGCGACGCCCTGGCCAGGCTGGCTGTGGCCGCTTGATCCGTGGACCGATCGATTTCGGCCAACTATGATCGACAGCTCTGAGGTGGCCGCTTGTTTTTTCTACACATTTGGTCTTTTTGTCAATCCGAGGGTGGTCAATTTGAAAACCAGCATGACGGTGCCTGAACGGGGTCCGTTCGAGAGCTTTTTGCCGTTCGTGGCATTCCGCAGCAGGCCCAGCGCGCTGGCCTCTGCAGACCATCGCGACCCGGCCAGCGGAACGCGCGTCGCGGGCGCCCGGACCATCGGGCGCAATGGTCTGGCTGGCCGGCCTGAGCGCGGTTTCCGCGCCCGGGAACTATTTCTGGATGACGCGCGGGCGAGGGGAGCGGCGTTCTGATGGCGCGTGGGCGGCAGTCCGAGGCGGGCTTCATCATCACGATCGAATTGATTCTGATCGCCACTATCCTGGTGATCGGCTCACTCGTCGGGCTGGTCGCGATTCGAGATGCGCTGGTCAAGCGCATCGCCCACCGCGAATCACAGCAGATCACGGTGTATGACGCCAATGGCATCTGGCTCGGTCGCGCAATCGGCTTCGACGAGCATCAGGCGCCACTGGTGCCCTATATTGACCGCACAGTGCCGCCGGAGTCTCCGGATCCCGCCCACCTCGACTACCGCGCGCTGATCGGCGTGCGCGATGATCGTTTCACCAGCCGAGAGCCGGTTTACTACGATGGCCTGGACTGTACCGGCACGCCTTGCATCAAGGCGACCAGTGACGAGACGGCGGATAACACCGGCCTGAGCGGACTCCCGGCTACCGGCGCGGTGAGCTATCTGCACGCGCTGCAGGGCGGACCGAACTACGCGATCGGCGCGTCGCCGGATGGTATACAGGGTCGCTTGTATCGCTCGACCTTCCAGGCCTGTCCGGTCGCTCCGGCGGACATTCAATCGCGCTATCTGTCGCAAAAGGTGGTGACTGGGAGCCCATGCGAAAATCGCACGACGGTGGTTGCTGGAGGACCCACGACCACGACGACCACGACGACCGGGCAAGCGGTGACCACAGCGTACTGCGACAATCAGGCCGCCCCGTGCACGGCGACCGCGCCGGAGACCTGCACCTGCATTACTGAACCTACGGTCCTGGCGTCCTGTGCAGACGGTGATTCGCAGCTTGCGGTGCTGGATGCGATTGAGGCGGACGTACTGCAGCGGTCCAGCGCTTATCTGGATACCCTGTTAACACTGTCGAATCCCTCCGGCAATTACACAAGGTTTCTGCCCGACGTGGTGCTGACCTCGGTTGATGGCATGGACATTTGCTGCCCGGTGGGATCAGTGCTCGGCCAGGTCGGCCTGGTGGACACGGCGGGCTACCTGATCCTGATCAATGAACTGCTTGAAGCGGGGTTGCCAAACGGGCAGCTGACATTCCTGCTGGAGGATCTGGGCGTACAGG